>JADGQG010000020.1 GCA_017882025.1 Chloroflexota bacterium | reverse complement strand
CACCGGCATGCGGCAGCGCGTGAAGCTGGCCCAGGCGCTCGTCCACGATCCGCGGCTCCTCCTCCTCGACGAGCCGACCAACGGCCTGGACCCCGCCGGGCGTGACGAGATGCTGGACCTGATCCGCCGCACGGGCACCGAGTTCGGGATTGCCGTCCTCGTCTGCTCGCACCTGCTGGGCGAGATCGAGCGCGTCTGCGACCACGTCGTGGCGATCGACGGCGGACGTCTCCTGCGCTCAGCCTCGCTGGCCAGCTTCACCGGCCGGACCGGGACGCTGATCGTGGAGGTCGATGACGGGGCGGATGACCTGGCGGCCGATCTCGTCGCGGCCGGCTTCCGCGCCCGCGTGGACGGCCCGCGCCGTGTGCTGGTCGCGGCCCAGGACGAGCGACCGTACGACCTGATCCGGGACGCAGCCGCGACCCGCGGCCTGGCGCTGATCCGCATCGAACCGGCCCGGCACCGGGTCGAGGACCTCTTCCGCGACGACGTCGACGAGGAGGGCGCGCGTGGCACTGCCGCCTGACCTCGTCGCGGGCAGCGCGACCGGCTCCATCTTCGACCTGGGCTACCGGGGATACGACGGGCCGCGCCTGGGTCGCCGGCACGCGATCTCCACGCTCTTCGCGCAATCGCTGAAATGGACGTTCGGGATCGGCCGGGGCGGCCGCGCGAAGATCGCGCCGTTCGCGCTGGCGGGGCTGACGCTGCTCCCGGCGGTTCTCGCCGTCGGGATCCGGGCGCTCGCCGGGCCGGCGGCGGAGCGCGTGAGCCCGATCACGCCGCAGAACTACCTCAGCGTCGTGCAGACGTTCATCGCGTTCTTCGTGACGGCGCAGGCGCCCGAGCTGCTTGGCCGTGACCAGCGACACCACGTCCTGACCCTCTACTTCAGCCGTGCGCTGGAACGCACCGACTATGCCCTCGCGAAATATGGGGCGCTCCTGTGCGCCCTGGCGCTCGTGCTCCTGGTGCCGCAGGCCGTCCTCCTGCTCGGGATCGTCTTTGCTTCGATCGACCTTGGCGCCGGCCTCGGCGAGGCCCTCCCGCTCGTCCTGCCGATGCTGCTGAGCACGGTCGTCGCGGCGGCGTTCTTCTCCGGCATCGGCCTCGTGATCGCCGCCTTCACCCCGCGACGGGCCTTCGCGGCGGGGGCGATCGTGGCGGTCTTCCTGGTCCTGAGCGGGGTCGTCTCCGTCCTCGTGGTCCAGGGCCAGCTTCGCGATCCCTTCCGGTACGTTGCCCTCCTGGACCCGTATGCGCTCCTCGACGGGCTCGCGTCCACGCTCTTCGGCGTCGCGGGCCGCAACGTGAGCGTGACAAGCTCGGGGATCGATCCCGGGATCTTCGCTGCCAGTGCCGGCGTTGTCGCGGTCGCCACGCTCATGGTGCTCATCCTCCGATACCGGCGGATCGAGGCATGAGTTCGGCCGCGCCCACGCCGACCGTGGCGGTCACCGCCGTCGCCAAGTGGTACGGCAACGTCGTGGCGCTCAACGACATCACGTTCGGGCTGGAGCCGGGCGTCACCGGTCTTCTGGGCCCGAACGGGGCCGGCAAGAGCACGCTGCTCCACCTCGTGGCCGGGCTGCTGCGGCCGTCCGCAGGGAGCGTCACCGTGGACGGGCGCCCGACCTTCGGCGACCCGGCCGTCTATCGGCGTGTCGGGCTTGTCCCGGAGCGAGAGGCGATCTTCCCGTATCTCACGGCCCGTGAGTTCGTCCGCCTCAGCGCGCAGCTCCAGGGCCTGCCCTTCGGCAGCGGCGCCGTCGATCGGGCGCTCGGGACAGTCGAGCTCGCAAATGCCGCCGACCGCGAGCTCGCGACCTACTCGAAGGGGATGCGGCAGCGCGCGAAGGTCGCGGCAGCGCTGGTCCACGATCCGGCGGTCCTCGTCCTCGACGAGCCGTTCAATGGGATGGACCCGCGCCAGCGTCTCCACATGATGGCGCTGCTCCGGGCGCTGGCCGACGAAGGCCGGGTGATCCTGTTCTCGTCGCACATCCTCGAGGAAGTGGAGCGGGTCGCGGAGCGGGTCCTCGTGGTGGTCGCCGGCCGCCTCGCCGCCTCGGGCGACTTCCGCGAGATCCGCCGCCTCATGACGGATCGCCCCCATTCCTTCACGCTCCGGACGTCCGACGATCGCGCGCTGGCGGGCCGGCTGGTCGGCCGGCCCACGGTCTCGGGGCTCACCTTCGAGGACGGTCGGCTGGACGTGCGAACGGCTGACTTCGCGACGTTCACCCGCGAGCTGCCCGTCCTGGCACGCGACGCGGGTGTCTCGATCTTCGAGCTGGCCCCCGCCGACGAGTCGCTCGAGTCGGTCTTCGACTACCTGGTGCGCACGTGAGCGGCGGGGCTCCGTCGCCCGGTCGTGCCCCGCTGCCCGGCTGGCCGGCGGCTGCGCCGTCGTCGCCCCCGCTGCCGCGTCACCCGTCGGCGCCCGTGCTCGGCGCATCCGTCCTTGGCCCGCTCGTCAACCTCACGATGCGCGGCCTCCTGGGACGGCGCCGGATCCTCCTGGTCGGCCTGCTGGCGTTGGCGCCGGTGGGCGTCGCGGTCGTGCTCGTGGTCGGCGGGGGGCTGGGAACCACTGCCCAGCTCACCCGTCAGCTCTACGACTCGCTGGTCATGACGACCATCGTTCCGCTCGTCGCGCTGGTCCTCGGAACGACGGCGATCGGCGCCGAGATCGACGACGGGACGGTGGTCCATCTCCTGACCAAGCCGGTTGGGCGTGGCTGGATCGTGTTCGCGAAGATGCTGGTGGCCGGCACGGCCGGCGTGGCGCTGTGCGGGACTTCGGTGCTTGTTGCGGGCATTCTCCTCGTGCGGCTCGACGCGCCCGGGCTCGTCCTTGGCATGCTGGTGGGCGCGGTGGTCGCGGTCATCGCCTACACGGCCGTTTTCGTGGCCCTCTCCGTGTGGACCGGGCGGGCGCTCATCGCCGGGCTGGCGTATGTCCTTCTCTGGGAAGGGATCATCTCTTCGTTCTTCTCCGGGACGCGGCTCCTCTCGATCCGCGAGTACGGGCTTGCGGTCGCGGCGGGGATCGCCGGTCCCGAGGCCGGGACGCTCGCGCGCGACGTGCCCCTGGCGACCGGCCTCGTCCTGGCCGCGGTCGTGACGAGCGTCGCGTTCTGGCTCGCTGCGCGGCGCCTCGCGCGGTTCGAGATCTCGGACGCGGGGTAGGGGCGAGCCGCGGACCTCCTCGCGTGCGATCCGGGCGGACGATCACGGCGGTCCGGCGATCCGGCGGAGCGCGACGGACAGTAGCGGAGCGCGAGCGACAGTAGCGGCCCACACCCGAGGCGCGCGGCCCGTACAATCCGCCCCGATGCCGACGCCGCACCTACCCCGTCGCAGACGCACCCGCTCCGGAGGACAGGCCGGTGCCGCGGGAACGCCTGCGCCCGCCGAAGGGCTGGGAGGTGAGGCGGCGGCTGCTGCCGAATCAGCGGCCGAGGCAGAGGCAGGGACGTGGGCCGACGAGTCGGGGGGCGTCCCCTCCAACGATCCGCCCGGCTGGTTCCGGGACGACGCGCTCGCTGAGATGCCGGCTGTCGCGGCCGGCGCGACGCCCGCCGTGGCTGACGAGGCGCCGCTCGACGAGCCCGACGCCGTCGACGCGGGCGACACCACGGCCGTGTCGCCGCCCGGGACGATCTACCGCACGGCGCCGCCGCCGCCGGAGGACGCCGCCGCGCGTCCACGTCGCCGCTCGCCGGTCGTCTCGATGCTCATCGGCCTGCTGATTCTCGTTGTCGTGGGCGCCGGCGGCTTCGGGATCGGGATGCTCCTGCCGCTCCTGCTTCCGCTCCCGGCGGGAGGCGTCTCGGTCGCCTCGCCTGCGCCCACGGGCGCGGGACCGTCCGCGACGCCGGTCGCGAGCGCCGGCACGTCGCCCGGTGCGACTGCATCCGCGTCGCCGCCGTCGAGCGTGGCCCCGTCGCCGGCCAGTACGCCGGTCGTCTACATCGTGAAGCGGGGTGATCAGCTCGCCCGGATCGCGAATTCGTTCGGGGTCACGCTCCAGGCGATCGAGGCCGCGAACGGTATCACCAACCCGAACCTCATTGTCCCCGGCCAGACGCTCGTGATCCCCGCGCCGGTCGCGTCGCCGAGCGTCTCGCCGAGCGCGGTGCCGTAGCTACCGGCCCGCGAAACCCGCGGGTGCAGACGGACAATCAGGACGCCGGGTCGGCCATCCAGGCGATCGCGGGCGGCATGGCGTCCGGGCCATGGCCGCCGGGCCCGTCGAGACCATCGTGCGACTCGTCGGTACCGTGCGGGTGCGAGTGCCGGATCCCGGCGTGTTCATGCAGGTGCTCGTGGATCAGGTTGGCTGCGATGAGCAGGTCGCGGTCGCCCAGGACCTGACCTGGCGGACCGTCCGCGTGGACCCGCCGGTCCTCGCCCAGGACCACGACGCGATCCGCGATGACCGGGACGATGTCCAGTTCGTGCGTGGCCGTGATCACGGTCCGGCCGGCCTCGCCGAGTCGCCGGATGAGGTTCACGAGGACCCACTTCGTGCGAGGGTCCAGCGCCGCGGTGGGCTCGTCGAGGAGGATCACGTCCGGGCGCAGCGAGAGGACCGACGCGATGGCCGCCCGCTTCTTCTCGCCGCCGGAGAGCTCGAAGGGCGCCCGGTTCGCGAGGTGCCGGATCTCCATGATGCCCATGGCCTCGTCGCAGCGGGCCTCGACCTCGTCGTCCGGGAGGCCCAGCTGGAGCGGCCCGAAGGCGACATCGTCGAGCACGGTGGCGCTGAAGAGCTGGATGTCGGGATCCTGGAAGACGAGGCCCACCTGGCGATGGAACCGGAACGCGTCGAAGCCGTCGACGACCGCCGCGATATCCCTGCCCAGGGCCCGCATTCGACCGCCGGTCGGCGCGATGATCCCGTCGAGCAGCTTGAGGAGGGTGGACTTCCCGCTCCCGTTCGCCCCGAGCAGCACCACCTGCTCGCCCGGCCGCACCAGGAGGTCGATGCCGTCGAGGGCGACCTGCCGGTTCGTGTAGACGTAGCGGACGCCGGCCAGGTCGAAGACCGGCTCGACGGGCGTCTCGGCGTCCAGGGCCCCGGTCACGGCAAGGTCCGCCCGCCGAGCACCGCCAGGGCCGCGATGGCGGCGACCCCGCCCAGGGCCGCCCAGTCGGCGGTCCGCATCCGGTGGAACGCGCGCGCCCGCATCTCGCCCGAGAAGCCTCGCGCCAGCATCGCGGCGTAGACGTCGTTGCTCATCTTGAAGGCCCGACTCATCAGGTTCCCCATCGTCCCGCTGATCCAGCGACGTTGTTCGCCGCCCGTCGTCCGGGCCACGACGCGGCTCTTGCGGGCCAGCAGGATCCCGTTCGCCGTGTGGAGGAAGAGGAAGATGTAACGGTAGGTCATGGAGAGGACGAGCACGAAGACCTGGGGTACCCGCAGGGAGCGCAGGCTCTTGAGGATGTCCGCCCACGGCGTCGTCATCACGAGGAGCACCGCGAGCGAGACCGACACGCCGACCCGCGCCACGAAGAGCACCGCACCGCCAGCACCCGGCGCCGACGGCGCCAGGTGCAGGGACCCGATCGCGAAGTCGAAGAGGCGGGGCCCGGGGACCATGAAGATGGCCGGGATCACGACGATGCCCGCGAAGAACGGGATTCCGAGCCAGACGCGCTTGACGAAGAACGAGAATGGGACCCGGCTGGCGCGCGCGGCCCCGAGCGTGAGCGCGTAGAGCCCGACGAGGACCGCGACGGACGCGGTGAGGCTCGCCGCGAGCACGAGGGCCAGGAACATTCCGAGCTTGGCGCGGGGATCACGCCGCTGCAGCCAGCCGTCTGTGCGAGCGTGCTGCTCGGTGAAGATCGCGTGCTCGATCGACGCCGTGATGCCGCCCAGCGTCTTCTCGAGCCAGCCGACCCGACCATCCCGGCGTCGATCGCCTGAACGGGAAGGGCTCGCGGCCACGCGCGCCTGATCCGGCGCGGCCGGAACGGCGGGGGAGGTCACGCCCCGATGCCTTCGGCAGCGTCGCCCGGTGCCGGGTGGCGCTCGGCGTCGGCGTCCTCGGGAAGGTCCGGCACCGTGCCGCCGCCGCGCAGGAGCCGCGCGATCGCAAGGATGACCCCGCCGCAGAGCAGGATCCCAACGATCCCGGTGGCCTGGTAGCCCACCGCCGCATGCCACAGCGAGGCGTTCGCCCCGCTGAAGAAGGGGAGCGGGATGGTGTACCCGGAGAGCGGGGCGCTGAAGATGCCGGACAGGTGCTGGAGACCCTGCGGAATGTAGCCGAAGGCGGCCTGGACATCCTTCGAGCCGCCCTCTCCGTAGGCGAACCCCGGAGCGATCAGGCCGAGCGGCGCGATGTCCGCCACGAGCGCGAACGCGGCCCCGATCCGCTTCAGCCGGCGCGGCAGCGCGAGGTACGCGAGCGGCACGATGACGACCGCGATGACGGCGGTGACGAGGAGCATCGTCCCGACGTCCGCCCAGTTGACCTGGGACCAGTCGGCACCGAAGAGCCTCCCGGGGTTCCCGCCGCCGAGGACGAGCCCGACGGCGAAGAGCACGGCCACCGCGGCAAGCGTGGTCGCCGCGAGCACCTGCCAGTAGGGTCGCGATGAAGCCGCGCCGTCGTCGGTCACGCCCGGGGCGTAGACGCCGCGCAGCGAGGTCAGGTAGGCCGGATGGCGCTTCTGGAGGTAGGCGACCCCGAGGTAGGTGATGAGGCCCTCGACGATCGATGCTCCAAAGGCATGCGCGAGGAGCATCGCCGGGATGGCGGCGTTCAGGTCGTAGGGAGAGTAGAGCGGCCTGCCCGATGCGTCGCTGAAGAGGAGCGGCTGGATGCCCAGCTCGATCCCAACGGCGAGCGCGGACACCGTGATCCCCACGTACGCGGCGACCCCGGCCGCCACTGCCCGCCGCGACGAGAGGAGCGGGGCGCGACCTGCCAGGAGCCGGTACACCGCGTACCCGACGAACGGGAGGAGCACGCCCATGTTCAGGCAGTTCGCGAAGATCGCGAGGACGCCGCCATCACCGAAGAAGAGCGCCTGGATGACGAGCGCGACGCTGACCGCGATCACCGCCGCCCAGGGTCCCAGCACGATTGCGATCAGCGTCCCGCCGACACCGTGGGCCGTCGTGCCGCCCGGCACCGGGATGTTGAACATCATGATCGTGAAGCTGAGCGCGGCGAAGATAGCGAGGAGCGGGATGGTCCGGTTGTTGAGGATCGCCTTGACCTTCTGGGAGGCGATGCCCCACGCGGGAACCGTCGCCGCGCCCAGGCCGATCGAGACGATGGGACTCAGGTAGCCATCCGGGATGTGCATGGATCTCTCCGGTCGACGTCTGGCGACGCGGGCGGCGCTGAAGGGCCCGACCCCGGGAGGGGCCCACGTGAAGTCTAATCCGAGAGTGGTCTTGCTGCAATGAGTTGCAATAACGGCTCGGCGCAACCGTTCACCTATACTTCGCGCCATGCAGCCAGTTGGATCGCCGACTCCGTCCGAATCTCGCTCGGACGACCTCGCAGCCTGGGGATCCGTCCGCGATCGCCTCCGCGAGCGCGGCCTGCGCTGGACGCCGCAGCGACGGGCCCTGGTCGCCGTGCTCTCGCAGACGCGCGGCCACGTGACCGGCGCCGACCTCGTGGAACGCTGCCGCGAGCAGGATCCGTCGACGATCCCATCGACCGTCTACCGGACGCTCGACGTCCTCGAGGAGTTGGGTATCGTGCGCCACGGCCACGGCCCGGACGGTCGTGAGGAGTACCACGTGCTCCCGGATGCGGAGCACGGGCACCTCCACTGCCGGGGCTGCGGGGCCGCCTGGGAGATCACCGCCGACGAGGGCGCCTCGATCGTGGCGACTCTGGAGGCCGCCCGGGGGTTCGCGGTCGACCTCTCCCACGTCACGATCGTTGGGCGTTGCCGGGCCTGTCGCTGAGGTCCTGCATACGACTCTGTCTCGCCGATCTGACCGGGAAGGCGGCTGTTCGCTTGACGCACGTGGCCGTCCGCCCATTCTTGCGCTTGTGACCGACGAAGCTCCGCCGATGGAGGACCTGCTCCACCGATGTCCGCCTGAGCAGACGCTGGAATGGGCAGTGCGAAGCGTCGGGGCGCGTGCGCGACTCCTGTCCGTTGAGCCACTCGCGGGCGGGAAGTCGCACGGGAACCACTCGCTTCGAGTTCTCGACGCAACCGACAACGTCCGTGAAGTCGTGCTGCGGCGATGGGTCCGGCCGGACTGGCGGGAGACAGATCCCCAGTTCTCTCCCCAGCAGGAGGCGGCGACCTTCGATCTCCTCGCCTCGTCAGAGGTTCCCGCGCCGCACCTGGTCGCCGCCGACCCGGCCGGCCGCGAGTGCGACGTTCCCGCCATCCTGCTCACGCGCTCGTCCGGCCGACGTCCGACCCGCCCCGCTGTCCTGGGCTCGTTCGTTCGGCAGCTCGCACAGGCGCTGCCGGCCATTCATGGAATCGATCCCGACAGGGCGCGCCGAACGGTGCCGCCCTATCGGCCCTACTACCAGCGTGCCGAGTTGCGGCCGCCGATCTGGGCGCGAACGCCGGCACTGTGGGAGCGCGCGATCGAGGTCGCGACCCAAGATCCGCCCGGCGGCTTGGCCTGCTTCATCCACCGCGACTACCACCCAGGCAACACGCTCTGGGTCTCGGAGCAACTGACCGCGATCGTGGACTGGACCACCGCTTCGTTCGGATCACCATCGATGGACGTGTCGCACATGCGGGCGAACCTCGCGATGTCGTTCGACAGCGAGACAGCGAACGCGTTCCTTGCCGCCTACCGAGAGATCGTTGGTTCCGCGTCTGGTTGGCACCCTTACTGGGACCTTCGTGTCGCCGTCGACTTCCTGCCGGACATACCCCGAATCGCGCGTGCAGAGGCCCCGCTCGCGCGCCTCGAGGACTTCGTCGAAGGGGCCCTGGCGGCGCTCGGTTGAGGTCACGGTCGCCGCGGATCTCGCCCGACCTTCGTCGGACGCGGCCCATCCCTCGCGCTTCCGGCGGGCGCCATGGGACCAACGCCGCGGCCGCCGCGCCGGATCACCAGCCGAACGTGCCGGGCCGCCCCTGAACGGACCCACGACGCGGCTCGTGATCCTGCCGCCGTTGTCGGTCAGCCGGCGGCGTCAGGGTTGGGGACTCCGAGGATGTTGAAGCCGCCGTCAACGTGGACCGTCTCGCCGGTGACCTGCCGGGAGAGATCGGACGCCAGCCAGACAGCCGCGCCGGCCACGTCCTCGATCGTGATATTCGAGCGCAGCGGCGCCACGGCGCCGAAGCCGCTGTACATCTGCTTGAACCCGGCGATCCCCTGGGCCGCCAGGGTCCGGACGGGGCCGGCCGAGATCGCGTTCACCCGCACGCCCTCGGGCCCGAGGTCCGCGGCCAGGTACCGGACGCTCGCCTCGAGGGCCGCCTTGGCCACGCCCATCACGTTGTAGTGCGCGACGACCTTCTCGGCGCCGTAGTAGCTCAGGGTGACGATGCTTGAACCCGGAGCCAGGTGCGGCCGCGCCTCCCGCGCGAGCGCGACCAGCGAGTACGCGCTGACGTCCATTGCGAGCGCGAACCCGTCGCGAGAGGTGTTGACGAAGAGGCCGTCGAGGTCGGCGCGATTGGCGAAGGCCAGCGCGTGGACGAGGATGTCGAGCCGCCCGACCTCCGCGCCCCAGCGGTCGAAGACGGCCCGGATCTGCCCGTCGTCGCGCACGTCGCAGGGCGCCACGAACGTCGACCCGATCCGCTCGGCCAGCGGGCGAACGTGCTTCTCGATGAGGCTCTCGACGGAGCTGAACCCCACTGACGCGCCGTGCTCGTGAAGGGCGTTCGCAATCCCCCAGGCGATCGAGTGGTCGTTCGCGACCCCGAAGATGAGGGCGGTCTTGCCGTCGAGCAGGCCCATGGGTCGCGATCCTCCCGTGCACGCGTGGCGCGCCCGCTGGCCAGGCGCGCGTGTCGCGACATCCTACCCGGGGCGGCGTCCCGTGCGAGGAACGAGCCCAATGCGGCATCCTGCCACTGGAGCCGCCGCCGCTTGAGCGAGGTCGCGATGAAGCCGCAGCGTTTCGCGGTTCGGGCCGTTGGCGCGAACACGGACGCGGTCGACCTCACGTACCTAGCGGGCACGTGAGGGTCCGTCCGGGGTACTCTCGCCTCGATGCGCACGAGCCCGCCCGCCGCCAACGACCCCGACAATTTCCCAGGTCTCCGTGAGGCCCTTGCGGGCGTCCGTGCGCTCGTGCTGGACGTGGACGGGGTGCTCCTCATGAAGGGCGCGGCCCTGCCCGGGGCGGCCGAGGCGCTCACCGCACTGGACGCGCGCGGCATCCCATTCCGGGTCGCCACCAACTTCACCGCGGCCCATCGTGGCACGCTCGCCGCACGGTTCCAGGCCGCCGGGTTGCCGGTCCCGGAGGAGCGGATCGTCACCGCGGCCAGCGTATCGGCGGCCCGCACGGCGGCCACCTATCCGGGTCAGCTCCTCTTCGTCATCACGACGCCGGACGGCCGCCGTGAGTTCGACGGGCAGCTCGTCCTGCCATTCGAGGAGGCCGACGCGCCCGGCGCCCGTGTCGCCGCGGTGGTCATCGGGGACGGCGAGACCGACCTGAGCCGCGCGAACCTCGACCGCGCGTTCCGGCTGATCCGGGATGGCGCCGCCCTGCTGGCCATGCACCGGAACCCATGGTGGTTCACGTCCCGCGGCCCGACCCTGGACAGCGGCGCGTTCGTGGCCGCGCTCGAGTTCGCGACGGGAGTGCGCGCGGTGATGTGTGGAAAGCCCGGCCCGATCATGTTCCGGACCGCCCTCGCCGGCGTCGCCGCTGATCTCGGGGGCCGGGTCGCCGCGCGCGAAGTGGCGATGGTCGGGGACGATCCGGCCCAGGACATCGTCGGCGCCCGCCGACTGGGGATGCGCGGCGTCCTGGTCCTGACCGGCAAGACGAACGCTGCGGCCGCCGCGGCGCTCGGGCGCGGCGCACGAACCGGGACCGGCGCCCATCGTTCGCGGGCGATCCCGGACGCCGTGGCCCCTTCTCTGGCCGACGTCGTCGCCGCGCTAGACTGACGGCCACCGGACCGCACCACACGGCGTCCGGGCGCCGTCCCGATCGTGCCCACGGATGCCTCCGCCACGAACCCCGTCCGCGCCCGCTCCGCCGACCAAGCGCACGAGGGGGATCGCCAGTGGCCGAGCGAATCAAGATCACGTACGCCACGCTCCGCAACGACAACGAGGAGCTCCACGGACTCTTCGAGGCGGGCGTCGCGCGGGCGCGGACGCGCCTGGGCGCCTACCACCAGAACCTCGTCAATGGCATCGGCCGCGACGGCGCGGGGACCTTCGAGCTCCGCTCGCCGATCGACGACCGGGTGCTTGTGGGCACGTTCGCGAAGGGAACTGCCGACGACGTCCGCGACGCGATCGCGGCGGCGAGGTCGGCCCAGCCCGCCTGGCGGGCGATGCCCTGGCGCGATCGCCTGGACGTCCTGCGCCGTGCCGCCGACCTGATCTCCGAGAGACAGATGGAGTACGCGGCGCTGATGGCGATCGAGGTGGGCAAGAACCGCCTCGAGGCGCTCGGCGAGGTCGAAGAGGCGGCCGACCTCCTGCGCTACTACGCCGACGTCTTCGAAGGCAACGACGGCTATGACCACCCGATGGACAACCTGGGCGACGCCGCGGTCCACACCCGGTCGATCCTTCGCCCGTTCGGCGTCTTCGCCGTCATCAGCCCGTTCAACTTCCCGATGTCGCTCGCCGCGGGCCCGTCGGCCGGGGCACTGGCCGGCGGCAACACGGTCGTCTTCAAGCCCGCCTCCGCCGGCGCGATGACGGGCGTCCTGTTGGCGGAAGCGCTCACCGACGCGGGCATCCCGGCCGGCGTCTTCAACCTCGTGATGGGACCCGGCGCCACCGTAGGGGAGGAGCTTCAGGCCAACCAGGGGATCGACGGGATCGTCTTCACGGGCTCCTTCGACGTGGGCTTCGAGCTCTTCCGGCGCTTCTCCACGCGGTTCCCGAGGCCCTGCATCGTGGAGATGGGGGGCAAGAACCCGGCCATCGTCACGGCCAGGGCGGACCTCGAGGAGGCGGCCGAGGGGATCATGCGCTCGGCCTTCGGGTTCGGCGGCCAGAAGTGCTCCGCGAACAGCCGCGTCTACGTGGAGCGGCCGGTCAGGGACGAGCTGGTCCGCCTGCTGGTCCAGAAGACCGAGAAGATCACGATCGGCGATCCGCTGGCGCGGGAGAACTGGCTGGGGCCGCTGATCGACGCGCGCGCCGTCGAGCGCCATCAGCAGGCCGTGGCGGAGGCTCGCCGCGACGGCCGCGTCCATATCGGCGGTGAGCACCTCACAGAGGGCGCGCTGGGGCACGGCTTCTACGTCGAGCCGACCGTCGTGGAGCTGCCCGTGACCCACCGGGTCTTGCAGGACGAGCTGTTCGTGCCACTTACCGCCATCGCCGTGGTCGACTCCCTCGGCGAAGCGATCACGCTTGCCAACGAGAGTGCGTTCGGGCTTACGGCAGGCGTCTACAGCGAGGACCCTGCCGAGGTCGAGCAGTTCCTGGATGAGATCGAGGCGGGCGTGCTGTACGTGAACCGACGCGCCGGCGCGACGACGGGCGCGTGGCCGGGCGTCCAGCCATTCGGCGGCTGGAAGGGCTCCGGGAGCACCGGAAAGGCCGGCCTTTCAATGTACTACCCGGTCCAGTTCATGCGCGAGCAGAGCCACACCGTCGTCGACTGACGCAGCGCCGGCAACGTGCCCGGCCGCCGGGCGGCTGGCCACGGCGGGGGAGAGGACGGGTGCTCGTGCGGTCGAGCCCGCGTTTCGCGCGCCCGGCCCGGCTATACTCGCCGTATCCAGTCTGCATACTTTCTATGCGTTCCGGCTTCGGCGCCCGCCACCCGGACGAAGGCCCGTTCTCTCCCGGGAGGTGCACCATGAGCCACGCGGCAGTCCGCGATGTCGAGTCGGCCGGCGTGGTCGTGAACCCGGACATGGGGTTCGATGCGCCGCACCTCGTGACCGAGCTTCCCGGCCCGAAGGCGCGAGCCCACATCGCCTTCGACGAGCGCTACACGTCGCCGTCGCTGCCGCGCGCGTACCCGATCGTGCCCGTCCGGGGCCGGGGATCCGTGATCGAGGACATCGACGGGAACCGGTTTCTGGATTTCTGCGCCGGGATCGCGGTCAACGTCACTGGCCATGCCCACCCGCGGGTCGTGGCCGCAATCCAGCAGCAGGCGTCGGAGCTGCTCCACTACAGCGCGTCGGATTTCTACCTGCCCATCTATGCGCACCTCGCAGCCGAGCTGGAGCGGATCGCGCCGATGCACGCCCCGACCCGCGTCTTCCTGGGCAACTCCGGGACCGAGGTCGTGGAGGCGGCGATCAAGCTGGCCCGCTACGCGACCGGGCGCCAGTACATCGTGGGATTCCTCGGCGGCTTCCACGGCCGCACGTTCGGGAGCGTCAGCCTCAGCGCCTCGAAGGCCAAGTACCACGCCCACTTCGGCCCGATGCTGCCCGGCATCTACCACGTGCCGTTCGGGTCGGCCGGCCTCGACGAGCTGGAGCAGCGCATCTTCCACCGCCTCGTGCCCGCCAACGAGGTGGCGGCGATCATCGTCGAGCCGATCCAGGGCGAAGGCGGGATCCAGGTCCCGGACCCCGCGTTCCTGCCGCGACTGCGCCGGATCTGCGACCAGCACGGGATCCTCCTCGTCGCGGATGAAGTCCAGAGCGGCATGGGCCGGACCGGGCGGATGTGGGCGATCCAGCACTGGGGAGTGGAGCCGGACGTCGTCCTGACGGCCAAGGGCCTTGCCTCGGGGATGCCGATCGGTGCGCTGATCGCCAGGGAGCACCTGATGACGTGGTCGGCCGGCGCGCACGGCTCGACCTTTGGCGGGAACCCGGTGAGCTGCGCGGCGGCGCTCGCCACGATCGCCCTGCTCGAGGAGGGCCTGATCGACAACGCGGCCGCCCGTGGTGAGCAGATGCTGGCCGCGCTCCGGCCGCTCGTAGCCGCGCACCCGGGGCATGTCCGAGACGTCCGCGGCAAGGGCCTCCTGATCGGCGTCCAGTTCGACTCCGGCGTCACGGCCGCGGCCGTGGAGCACGAGGCGTTCGAGCGCGGCCTGATGGTGCTCACGGCCGGGGACGACGTCATCCGGATGTCGCCGCCGCTCGTGATCACGCAGCAGGAGACGGCCTCCGGCTGTCGCATCTTCGCGGAGACCGTGGCCGCCGTCGCCGGCCGCTGAGGCCCGCGATGTCTGGCTCGAAGGTCGCGACGATGCGGGACGCCGTCGGCGCGCTCGTGCGTGACGGCGACACAGTCGCCATCGAGGGCTTCACGCACCTCATCAGCTTCGCGGCGGGGCACGAGATCATCCGGCAGCGCCGTCGCGACCTCGTGCTCGCGCGGATGACCCCGGACGTGATCTACGACCAGATGGTCGCGGCCGGGGTCGCGCGGAAGCTGATCTTCAGCTGGCTGGGCAACCCCGGGGTGGGCGGCCTGAACGCCATCCGGCGCGTCACGGAGGGCGCCGACACCTCCCTGGAGCTGGAGGAGTACAGCCACTTCGGCATGGTGGCCCGCTATGCGGCGGGGGCGGCGAATCTCCCTTTCATGCCGCTCCGCTCGTACTTTGAGACGGACCTGCCGGTGGCGAACCCGCTGATCCGGCCGATCGAGAGCCCCTACGGCGATGGGACGGTCTACGCCGTGCCGCCGCTGAAGCCGGATGTCACGGTGATCCACGCGCAGCGCGCCGACGCGGCCGGCAACACCCAGGTCTGGGGCCTCCTTGGCTGCCAGAAGGAAGCGGCGTTCGCGGCCGACCGCGTGATCGTGGTCGTGGAGGAGCTCGTCGATGAGACGGTGATCCGGGCGGACCCGAACCGCACGATCGTGCCCGGGATCGTGGTGGACGCCGTGGTAGTCGAGCCGTGGGGCGCCCATCCGTCCTACGTCCAGGGCCGCTACGACCGCGACAACCGCTTCTACCGTGACTGGGATCCAATCAGCCGGGATCCCGCCGCCACGGACCAGTGGCTCCGCGACTGGGTCTACGACCTGGACGGCCGAGCGGCGTACGCGGAGAAGCTGGGCGCGGAGCGACTCCGCGCGCTCCTGCCCAGCGGCCCTGCGCCATCCGGCGTCGTGGACTACGGGGAGTACCGCTGATGGCCGCCGAGCGCCCGGGTGGGGAGGGGGGGCCAGCCGGCACCGGGGCGGCCGCGGCCTTTTCCAAGTCCGAGATGATGATCGTGGCCGCTGCCCGCGAGCTGGCCGGGCAACGGGTGTGCTTCGTCGGCGTCGGCCTCCCGAATATCGCCGTCAACCTCGCCAAGCGGACCGTCGCCCCGGACATGGAGCTCGTCTACGAGGCGGGCGTCTTCGGGGCCCGGCCGGCGCGGCTCCCGCTCTCGATCGGCGACCCGACCATCGTCACGGGCGCGACGGCCGTCACGAGCATGTGGGAGCTCTTCGCGTACTACCTGCAGGGTGGCCTGATCGACGTCGGCTTCCTGGGCGCCGCCCAGATCGACCGGTTCGGAAACATCAACACGACCGTGATCGGGGACTACGCCCATCCGAAGACGCGGCTGCCGGGGTCCGGCGGGGCCTGCGAGATCGCGATCAACGCGCGCCAGATCTTCGTGATCATGCGCCAGTCGGCGCGCTCCTTCGTGGAGCGGATCGACTTCCGGACCTCACCCGGCAACCTCGGTGGCGCCGAGAAGGCGGAGCGGATCCGGCGCGAGCAGGGCTGGCTGGGCCGCGGCCCGTCCGTCGTCGTCACGGACCTCGGGATCTGGCACTTCGACGAGACCGGCGAGATGCGGCTGGACTTCCTCCACCCGGGCGCGACCCTCGACGAAATCCGGGCGACGCTCGGTTGGGAGCCGCACATCTCCCCCTCCCTCGCTCCAACACCTGTGCCCACGCCCGAAGAGCTCCGGCTCATCCGCGACGAGCTGGACCCGGAGGGGATGTACACGAAATAGGGCGACCCGCGGCTGCGTCCCGGCCGCCTCCGCACCGGCTCGCGCCCAGGCGTGCCCGGGCTCGCTCCAGCGGGCTCGGCTAGCCGGACGAGCTCGAGAGCACGTGCGTGGGCCGCACCACCATGACCGGGCAGCGGGCATGCCGGACGACGTGGTCGGAGACACTCCCCAGGAAGAGCCGCCCAACGGTGCCACGCTCGTGCGTCCCCACCACGATCAGGTCCGCGTGCTCCGCGGCCGCGGCCTCGACGATCGCCTCGCCGGGGTCGCCGTCCCAGGTCAGGCCCGCGGCGTTAGCGCCCCCGGCCCGCGCGCGCTGGACGACACCCTCGACGGCGAGC
>JADGQG010000019.1 GCA_017882025.1 Chloroflexota bacterium | reverse complement strand
GCCTTGTCGGCGCCGGCCGCGATCAGGGGCGTGCCGGCGGGCAGGCCCAGGTGCGCCGCGGCACCCGGCGTCAGCGTACCCAGCTGCGAGCCGGACGGCACGAGGTCCGGCAGCATCGCCGGGTCGATCGGCGCGACTCGCCACTTCCAGTCGCCGCGCCGAGCCCAGCGGCGGCGCTTGAAGTCGAACGGGAGATAGCCCACCTGGGCGGCGTCCGCGTCGACGTAGCGGCCCACGAGCCGGTGGACCAGGAACCCCGACAGGAGCAGGAACTTCGCGGTCCGCGCCCAGACATCCGGCTCGTTGACACGCAGCCAGTTGGCCTCCGCGTCGGCCTGGAATGCGGCGACCGTGTCGCGCACGCCGAGCACGCGGAACGCGAGGCCGTTGATCCCGCGGACCGGCGGGAGGCCCGGGGTTCGACGCTGGTCCAGCCACACGATCGCGGGCCGCAGCGGGAGGCCGTCGCGGTCGACGACCACGACCGTTCCGCGCTGGGTCGTGAGCGCCACGCCCGCGACCGAGTCGCGTCGCGCGGCCGGGTCCCCCCAGAGCGCCGCGCACGCCTCGCCGATCGCGGTCCAGTAGGACTCGGGGTCCTTCTCGGCCCAGCCGGGACGCGGCGACACGTACGCCTCGATGGGGATCTTCGCCTTTGCCGCCAGCGACCCGTCCGGCCCGAACAGGAGCGCGCGGACGCTCTGCGTCCCGACGTCGATCGCGAGGAGGTGATCCGCGCTCATGCCGGCATGGCCTCGGCGGGCGGAGCGTGGTCGCGGGCCCAGCGCGCACGGTAGGCGGCTTCCTCGGCCGCCCAGCGGGCGTCGTCCCAGCCCAGCTCGGGCGCGACGATCGAGCGGATGCGCGCGAGGTGGGCAGCGCCGCCACCCGGCATCAGCAGGCCCAGCCGCACCCGCCGCAGGAGAAGGTCGTCGAGATGCATGACGCCCTCGGCGCGCGCGGCCCAGCGCAGGGCGGCCCACGGGTCCGGCGTGCCGGGGATCGGTTCGAGCTCATGGCGGTCGGCCGCCGCCTCGACGAGCGCGGGCGCGGCGGCACCGTGGCGTCCGGCGAGGCGACGCCGCAGCGCGGGCGCGAGGAGCGCCAGCTCGTCGGCGACCACGGCGCGCTCCTCCGGGAGCGGGTCCAGTGGCGGCGTGTCGGCGTCCAGGCCCGCTGCGCCAAGCGTCCGGCCGGCGAAGCGCGGCTTCAGCGTCGCCAGGGTGTCCCGGGCCACCGCGTCGAAGGTCGTCAGCTTTCCCCCGGTCACGGTGAGCAGGCCGGCCTCCTCCCAGCAGGCGTGGTCACGGGACTCGGCCGAGGGATCTGCCTTGCCCGACCCGATGACCGGGCGGACGCCGGCGAAGGTAGCGTGGACGTCGGTCGCCAGCAGCTCGAGGGACGGGAACACGTGGCGTGCCCACGCCAGGAGGTAGTCGGCCTCGGCGGGCGAGATCCGGGTGCCCTCGTCGGGGTCGTCCGGATGGTCGACGTCGGTGGTCCCAACCAGCGTGACCGACTCCCACGGATACGCGAAGACCGGACGGCCGTCGAGCGGATGCGGGAAGCTCACGGCCTGGGCGACCGGGAAGCGCCATGCCGGGAAGAGGAGGTGGCTTCCGCGCAGCGGGCGGAGGCGGGCGGCGCCGCCGACGCGGGCCCGCAGGCGATCCGCCCAGGCCCCGGTGGCGTTCACGACGGCGACCGCGCGGACCTCCGCCGAGCGACCTTCGGTCCCGGGAGCGCGGTCCACGACCCGGACGCCGAGTACGTCGCCCTTCGGGCCCTGCAGCAACTCCTGGACGTCAGCGTACGTCAGGAGCACGGCACCGGCCGCGACCGCATCCATCGCCACCCGGAAGACGAGGCGGGCGTCGTCGGTCCAGGCGTCGCCATAGCGGAACGCCGCGACCAGCTCCGTGTCCCGGACACGCGGCGCGAGGAGCTCCAGCTCCCCTCCCCGAAGCCGACGGTGCGTCCGCCGGTGGGCCAGGAGGTCGTAGGCGGCCAGGCCGCCCTCCATCGTCACCCGGCCAGGTGAGCTCCCGCGCGCCACGGGCATGAGGAAGCCCAGCTCCTCGACGAGCCCCGGCGCCGCCCGGAGGAGCGCCTCGCGGCCGCGGACGCTCTCGCGGACGACGCCCAGCTGGAGGTGCGCGAGGTAGCGCAGCCCGCCATGGACGAGCTTGCTGGACCAGGCGCTGGTGCCGGCGGCGAGATCCCCCTTGTCCACGAGCGCCGTCCGCAATCCGGCCTGCGCCGCGCGCCGGGCGATCCCCGCCCCGGTGATCCCCCCGCCCACGACGAGGACATCGAACGGACCCTCCTCCAGGCGCGCCCACGCGCGATCGCGCCAGCCGAGACCCATCCGGGCCGGCATCGGGCGTCCGGGGTCAGGTGGAGAGGTCATCCTGCGTCCGGCAGCAGGACGCCCGGATGCATGATGGCGGCCGGGTCGAAGCGCCTGGCGAGGTCCCCCAGGGCCGCCATGCCCAGCTCTCCCTTTTCGTCGGCGAGGTAGGCCGCGTGGTCGCTCCCCACCCCGTGCTGGTGGCTGATCGTGCCGCCCAACCGGACGATCGCCTCCGACGCCGTGGCCTTGAGCCGGCGCCATCGCTCCAGCGTCACGTCGGGGTTGTCGGCAAGGCGGAAGATGAACGTCGTGTAGAGGCTGCTCCCGGTCGGGTAGACGTGGGACAGGTGGGTGAAGGCGTGGACCCGCTCGCCCGCGTCGGCAAGGCCGCGCCGAATCGCCGGCGCGAGCGACGCCGCCATGGCCGGGACGCGGTCCCAGGCGACCGCCGTCTCGAGTGTGTCGATCCCATAGCCGGCACTCCACAGCGTGTTGCGCAGGTACGGCGTGCGGAAGCGGCCCTTGTACCACTGGCGCCCGAACATCGACGGTGCCCTGACCGCTCCGAACGCGCGGGAGATCCCCAGCACCTCGACGTAGGTCGCGGCCATGACCCGCCGCCGCCCGACGAGGCCAAGGAGGACCATGCAGCGGCCCGGGCCGGCGCCGCGTGCGGTGAGGTACCAGCGCAGGGCGGTCAGCGTCCGTTCGTGGCCGGCAAGGGCAAGGTTCGTCCACGTCTCGGCGGGCGTGGAGGTGCGCACCATCGCGAGCGGGAGCCGCGCCCGCGCGAGCGCCCGGGTGAACGCGAGCGCCCGCTCCCAGTCGGGCAGGAAGAGCGTCGGGAAGGCCTCCACCTCCGGGAGCGGCGCGACGCGCATGACGGCATCGGTGAGGATCCCGAACCGCCCTTCGCTGCCGAGGATCGCCTGGCGCAGGTCCGGACCGGCGGCCGAGGCCGGGTGCGGCGGCATCTCCAGCGTCCCGGCCGGCGACTCCACGGTCCCGCCGGCGAAGAGCGTCTCGATCCGCCCGTAGCCCGCCGATTGCTGGCCCGCGCTTCGCGCCGCAACCCAGCCACCGACGGTGGAGAGCTCCCAGCTCTGCGGATAGTGCCCAAGGGTCAGGTTCCGCGCGCGCAGCGCGGCCTCGACGTCCGGCCCGATCGTGCCGGCCCCGAACGTCGCCAACAGGCTCGGCTCGTCGAGGACCCGCAGCCCCGCCAGGTGCGCCATCGAGATGGTCAGCCACGGCGAACCGTCGGTCGCGGGCGTCACTCCGCCTACGACGCTCGTGCCGCCCCCGTATGGAACCACCCGGGCCCCAACGGCCGCGGCCCACGCCAGCAGCTCGCGGACCTCGACCCCGTCGTTCGGGAAGGCGATCCCGTCCGGGACGGCGCCCAGTCGTCCCGTGCGGAGCGCCACCCAGTCGGGGAGGCTCTGGCCCCGCGCGTGGCGGACGCGCGTCTCCGCGTCGTCCACGACGAGGCGGTGGCGGGGGAGGCGGCTCGCCGGGACTCCGGCGAGCACGTCGGCCAGGATCGCGTCGCGCCGAGGCGTGGCCGGCCCGACCACGCGCTCGATCGCGGCGGCCCCGCCGGCTGGGAGCTCGTCGCTGATCGACTCGTCGCCCCAGCCGTTCCAGCGTCGCATGGGGAGATGATGCGCCCACGCGCCTCGGCCCGTCGCGTCGCGATGGGCACGGGGGCGCCGGTAACGTGCGATGCTGCGCGCAGGGTGCGCCGTCCGAGACGATCGCCACACCTCGACAACGGCGCGCCGGAGGATCCGCTCGAGCGTGGATTTCGCGCGAGCGGGTTGGCAGCGGGCCCGCCGGCCCCGTACACTCCCATCAAGGAGGAACTCATGGGCGACAAGACACCGAAGCGACCGCCGAAGCCGAAGAAGCCGAAGACGCCGACGGCCGCAACCCGCTGAACCCGGAACTCCACGACGCCGGGGGGCGGCCGATCCGTCGGCCGTGACACCGGCTCCGGTCAGGCGCCCGCGGCGCCCGTGCTCCCCGGCGCGTAGAGCGGCGCGCCCGCGGCGCAGCCCGGGCAGCTGGCCGGCCCCGGCTCGAAGGTCGGGATCTCGAGCTGCCAGAGGCCCTGGACCGGGTAGCGCCGCTGCGTCGTCGGGGAGACGAGGACCGCGGACCCGCCCGAGCGGTCGGCCAGCACGAAGCAGGCCACGATGTCCCCGCCGGCCGCCTCCACGGGCGGCAGCATCGCGAGAAGCGAGCCGCCCGTGGTCAGGATGTCGTCCACCAGCAGGACCCGCTCGCCCGGCTCGATCCGGAATCCGCGCCGGAACTCTCGGCGGGCCGCCCCATCGGGGCCCCGGACTTCCTCGGCGAAGATGCCGCGAACCCCGAGCTGGCGCGCCGTCTCGAACGCCAGCACGATCCCGCCCGTGGTCGGACCCGCAACGACGTCCACCATCGGGCGACCGTCCGTCCCCCGTGCGGCGCTCGCCCAGAGCGAGCAGAGCTCGCTCGTGACGGCCGGGTCCTGGAGGAGCAGGAACTTCTCCAGGTAGCGCTCGCTGTGGCGGCCGGACTTGAGGAGGAAATGGCCTTCCTTCAGGGCACCGGCGCGCTGGAAGAGGGACTCCGTGCGGGCGCCCATCGCGGTGCGCGCGGCTGCGTCAAGGGCGGGGCGGATCGTGGTCATCGGTGGATTCTACGGGCTGCGGCGGGCGCACCGATGCATGCGTCGGCGCGCCGTTACGGCCGGTACTCGACGCCCTTCGAGGAGGCTGCGTTCGGCCGCGTTGGCAGCGCCGTCCCGATGAGCAGCTCGTACGAGGCGAGGCCCCGGCGCCCGCATTCCGTCGCCAGCTGATCCACCAATCGCACCGGCAGCGTCGGGTCCGCGAAGATCGCCGTCCCCACCTGGACCGCGACCGCGCCCGCCGCCAGGTAGTCCAGGACATCGTCGAGCCCCGTCACCCCGCCGATCGCGATGACGGGGATGTCCACCACCTGTGCCACCTCGTAGACGATCCGAAGCGCCACCGGCTTGATCGCCGGGCCGGACAGCCCACCGTACGTGTTGCCGAGGAACGGCCCCGACCGGTCCGCGCGGAGCGCCATCCCGGAGAGCGTGTTGACCGCCGAGAGCGCATCGGCCCCGGCGGCGGCGATTGCGGCCGCGATCGGCCGGATGTCGGCGACGTTGGGCGAGAGCTTGACGATGAGCGGCAGCTCGGTGGCGCGCCGGACTGCGCGCGTCACGGCCGCCGCTGCCTCCTGGTCGATCGCGAACTGGAGCCCGCCCTTCCCGACGTTCGGGCAGCTGATGTTCAGCTCCACGCCGGCAATCCCCGGCACGAGGTCGAGCTTCCGGACCACGCCGACGTAGTCCTCGATGGACTCTCCGGCGACGTTCACGATCACGGGAACCTGCCAGCCGGCCCACTGCGTCGCGTACCGCTCCAGCACCGCGTCGACGCCGGGATTCTGCAGGCCGATGGAGTTGAGCATCCCGCCGGGCGTCTCCGTGACCCGCGGCGGGCGATTGCCCTGGCGTGGCCGGAGGGTGGTTCCTTTGCAGCAGATCGCCCCGATCCGCTGGATGTCGACCACGTCGGCGTATTCCACTCCGTAGCCGAACGTCCCCGACGCGACGAGGATCGGGTTGCGCAGGACCAGGCCGCGCCCGAGATCCACCGAGAGATCCACGGCGGATCGGGCCGGTCCCGCGACCGGCTGGCCGACCGGTCGGGCGGCGGACGACGCCGGGCGTGGCGGGGGCGCCGACCTCGGCTCCACGATCGCGCTCCGGATCGTGCGGACGGTGGGCGTCCGGTGTGTCTTCGGCGCGGGACTGCTCGCCGCACCGCGCGACGGCGGCACGCCCTTGCCGTAGGTCACGACCCGCTTCTTCGCCTTCATCGCTTGTGCGTCGCCGCCCCGGCCGTCGCATCCCAGTCGATCTCGTCGAAGGCGAAGACCGGGCCCTCGCGGCAGACGCGTTGCGGTCCGTTGACGCCCCAGATCACGCAGCCCAGGCAGGCGCCCACCGCGCAGCCCATGTTCTGCTCCATCGCGACCTGCAGAAAGGCCTTCTTCCGGGCCGCCGGCGATCCGGGCGGGACCGACCTGCCGCCGCCTCTCTTGCGCCCGAGCGTCGCCACGCCAAGTCGGCCCTTCCGCCCGGCGACCAGGCCCGCCAGGGTCCGGAGCATCGGCAGCGGGCCGCAGGCAAAGGCCTGGTCCGCCCACGCCTCGTAGTCGAGGACGAGATCGGTGACGAACCCGCGGTGGCCCACTGACCCGTCGTCCGTCGCGACCAGGTATTCCACCTCGTCCGGAAGGAGCGACGACGGATAGACCTCGGACGCGTCGCGGCAGCCGTAGAGGAGGACCACCTGCCGACCGTCGCGGAGCGCTTCATCGACGAGCAGCCTGAGGTCGGCGATCCCCAGCCCGCCGGCCACCAGCAGGAGGTGCCGGCTCCGCGAATCCACCTGGAACCCCTGCCCCAGCGGACCCAGCATGTCGATCCGTTCGCCCGGCCGCAGGCGTGACAGCCAGGCGGTCCCGCGGCCGACTTCGCGGAAGTGGAGCGAGATCGCGCCGGTCGCCGGGTCTGCCGTGTTGATCGTGAACGGCCGGCGCAGGACGAGCCCCGACCAGTCACCGGTCCGGAGATGCACGAACTGCCCGGCCCGGGCGCTCACCGCGAGCGCCGGGGCGTGGTACTGCTGGAGCCACTGGCCCGGCAGGACCTGCCGGCTCTCCTGGAGTTCGGCGTCGACGAGCTGCATACGGCGGGTTCGGTGATGGCAGCGTGCGACAGGCCCGGCGAGGACGGCTTCCGTCGCGCCGCTGGCGACTAGCGGTCCGCCCCCGGGTGGGCCTCGGCGTCGTCCCCCGACTTCTCGTCATCGGCGGATTCGTCGTCGGCGGATTCGTCGTCGACGGATTCGCCATCGTCGTCCTCGTCCATCTCGGGCGCGACGGCCGGGTACGCTTCCGCGATCGCATCCGCGATGTCGCCGAAGACGTCCGTCGGGTCGTAGAACTCCACCAGCTCCTCGGGCGTCGTGAGCTTGCGCCACGCACCCTCGTCTCCCTCCGGCTCGACCTCGGCATGGATCTGGCCGGACCGGGCCAGCGAGAGCCGCTCGTCGTCGTCGTCGATGACGATCAGGTCGCCCACCTGTTCGGCAAGGCCGCCCGCCGCCTGCTGGAACTGCTCGATCAGGCGGGCCTCGGACAGCTGGCTCCGCTCCTGGAACGTGAGCGCGAGGTCGTAAAGCTTGTGCGCAGCCGACGTCTCGTCGTCGGCGTCGAGCGGCTGGCCGGCCGCCCAATCATCGGCGGCCGCGGCGTACGCGACGTCGGCCTCCGGCGAGACCGTCTCCTCGGGCCCGATCCCGGCGACGTTGAGGAGATCATCGGCGGCAGTTGGCTCTGGCTCCAGGCCAGCGACCTCCCGCGCGGCCTCGGCGAATGCCGCGTAGATGTCGGCGGGGTTGTAGAGCTCCACCAGCTCCGCCGCGCTCTCGATCACCTCGGTCTCGCTGACCCACTCGTCGGTCGCCTCGTCCTGGAATCGTGTCCGGCTGCGGAACGAGAGATCGGGCGCGACGGAAAGGTAGTCGGGGTCGTCGTCGATCAGCGTCATGCCGCCGATCTCCTTGATCCGGGCGGCGTTCGCCTCCAGGAAACCCTGGAGCTGTTCGGCCGATCGGACCAGGAAATCGGAACGCTCGAGGGCGGCGTCGCGGGCGAGCTCGCCGAGCAGATCGGTGCGGTTCGCGTCCATTGCTGGCGCCTCCTTCTCGATTCGATGTCCGGGTCGTCGTCGGCGCCCGGAGCTAGGGGTGGTATTCAAGGTCGGTGCCCATCCGCTCCCGGAGGAACATCGAGTGGTGCCGCTCGAAGATCCACTCGCCGGCCCGATGACCGAGCGCGCGGGTGGCCTCGTCGGCCTCCAGCTTGTCGAGCGTGGCGTAGTCGGGCAGGTCCATGAGGATCACGTTGTCGAAGTCCCAGCCGTGGGCCACGTTGTACCAGCCCAGGAACCGGATGCCGAACTTCTCCTCGTACTCCCGCACCTGCCGCGGGAAGATCGTGCGCATGAAGAACTTGAAGAACGGGTCGCGCCCACGCCGGACCGAGAAGTACGTCGCGAGCACCGGCACGGCGGTCAGCCCTCCTTCTCCACCGCCCTCCCGGCGGTTCGGGGACGCGAGCCCCCTGGTTGGTCGCCGTTCGCGGCGAACGCTATTCTCGCACGCCCTCCGCCCCGGGCTCGGTCGGCGGCGCAGGAGGCTCCGTCGCGGCAGTCGCATCGCCGCGATCGACGACATCGGCGGCCGGCACGTCGAGCAGCACGTCCTCCAGCTCTCCCACCGTCGGCGTGGCGCTCGCAAGCGGCCGGCGACGACCTGCGTCGCGGCGATCGGCCGCCACGAGCCGCAGCAGGAAGATCAGCGTCTGGCCCACGAAGAGGAGCAGGCCCAGCGCCACGAAGAGGAGCGCCGCGAGGACCTCGAACGGCCAGTTCAGCGTGACGCCGATCGGGATGAGGACCAGGAAGAAGGCGAGGACCGCCGCCTGAAACCAGAAGCAGCCAAGACCCGGGCCGCGCGCGGCATCGAGCTCCTCCCCCTTGTAGGCCGGACGACGGGCCGCGATGTCGGCGGAGCTCCGGCGATCGCCGGAGGTTGCCGCGGCTGCAGCGGGATGGGCTGGCTCGCGGTCGAGGGCAGTCGTGGGCGTCACGTCGTCGGTCACGGAGTCGGAAGTCCTCGGCGGCCCCGCACGGGCATTTCGGTTTCGTCGGCCTGACAATACGCTCGAACGGTGCCGAGCGTCCGAGGATCCGGCGAGTGGCCCGCCGCACCGAGGTCAGACGGCTCACGCGCGGCGTCCGGTACGATCTCCGGCGATGCACGATCAGCCCGCCGACCCACTCGCCCGCTTCCGCTGGCACCCAGAGCCTGAGTTGCTGGGGATCGGCGACGAGGCGACCAGCCGGGCGGCGCTCGAGCGCCTCGGCGCGGCAGCATGGCAGACGAGCCTGGACTACCTCTACCGCGAGGGCGTCCGGCGCGGAACGGGCCCGGAAACGTACGCCGAGATGCGCAGGCGCCATTTTGGCTCGACGGGCGGGCCCGGCTCGGCCCCGGCCATGCCGACGCCGGCTGCGGAGATCCTCGCCGAGTTCACCGCCAGGCTGGCGCCGTACCAGCTCAACCCCTACCACCCCGGCGTCCTCTCGTACTTCACGCCGCCGCCACTCGCGCTGTCGATCGTGGGAGAGCTCCTCGCCCAGTGGATCAACCAGGGGATCGACGTCTACCAGGCGGGCCCGGTTGGGACGTTCGTGGAGGAGGAGGTCAACCGCTGGCTGTGTGACCTCGTCGGGTATGGCGCCGGGAGTTGGGGTGTGCTGACTTCCGGCGGCACGATGGCGAACCTGATGGCACTCGCCGTCGTCCGCGACGTGCACCTCGCGCGGCTCGCTGCCGCCGCCGCGGCCGGGCTGCCGGCGACGGCAGCCCTGGATCCGTCGCGCCTCGCAGCGGGTGGCGTGGCCGCCTATCCGGCCGTGCCGCGCGGGGCCGCGCTCGACGGCGTCCGCATCTACGCCAGCGACCAGGCGCACTTCTCGATCGCGAAGGCGCTCGACATCCTGGGTTTCCCGGAGGGGACGCTGCACGTCGTGTCATCCGACGCACGCTTCCGTCTCCGCGGGGTGGACGTGGCTCGGGCGCTCGCCGAAGATGCCGCTGCCGGCCTGCGGCCGCTCGCCATCACGGCTGTCGCCGGGAGCACGAACACGGGTGCGGTGGACGCGACGGGCGAGCTGGCCGACGTGGCGGCGGCCCACGGGCTCTGGCTCCACGTGGACGCGGCGTACGGCGGAGCCGCGCTCCTCTCCGCGCGGGACGCGGGCCGCGTGCCGGACCTTGCGCGGGCGAACTCCATCACGATCGACCCGCACAAGTGGTTCTTCCAGGCCTACGACATCGGCGGTCTCCTGGTCCGGCGGCAGGAGGACCTGCGGCAGACGTTCCACCGCGAGCCGGAGTACTACCGCCACGGCAACCCGGATGAGGAGCCGATCCACTGGTACCAGTACAGCTTCGAGGGGACGCGGCGGTTTCGCGCCCTCAAGCTCTGGGCAAGCTGGAAGCACCTCGGGACGGCTGGCCTGGGACGGCTTGTAGAGATGAACGACGATCTCGCCGGGCACCTTGCGGCCCGGATCGCGGACAGCGACGACCTGGAAGCGATCCCTGCCGGCGCCCCGGAGCTGTCGGTCGTGTGCTTCCGGCACGTCCCGGGCGGGCGGGCCCGGGCGGCCGCGCTCGAGGCGTCCGATCCCGGCTCGCTCGACCGCTACACGGACCTCCTCTGCGCCGCGCTGAACCGGTCGGGCGAGGGCTGGCTCTCGACCACGATCCTCCGGGGCCGGACGTACCTGCGCGCCGGGATCGTGAACTACCTGAGCTCCCCTGCGGCCGTGGACGTGGTCCTCGCGACGCTCCGACGCCTGGGGCCCGCGGCGGCCGACACGGCGGGGCTCTCCCCGGTCTGAGCCCGGCGCGGCGTTCTCCAGGACCGCGGTGCTGTTCCGGGCCGGGTCGCCGCGGGCCCGCCGCCGCAGCCGGGCGCGATGCCATGACACAGGCAGCCGCCGATCTTCGCCGCTACGATCCCGACGCGTCTCCCGCGACGTCCCGGTATGCCAGGCGACCCTGCGCCACGGTCAGCAGGACGCGGCCCGGGAGCTCGCGGCCGAGGAGCGGCGTGTTCTTGCCGCGCGATGCCAGCGCGTCGGCCGTGACACGCCAGCGGTCGCCCGCGTCCACCACGACGAGGTCCGCGGGCTCGCCCTCCACGAGACCACGCGCCGCCCCGCGCCGGCCCGGCCGGGCGCCCAGGACGGCCGCGGGCCCGACCGTCAACGCCGCAACGGCCCGTGCCAGCGGCAGCCTCCCCGCAGCGACCGCGGCAAGCAGCACGCCGAAGGCCAGCTCGACGCCGCTGATCCCGTGTGCGGCGAGCCCGAATTCCGTCTCCTTGTCCACGGCCGTATGCGGCGCATGGTCGGTCACGACCGCGTCCGCCGTCCCGTCGATGAGCGACGCCAGGCACGCAGCCGCGTCGACGGCGCCGCGGAGCGGCGGATTGACTCGGCAGGCCGTCGCGTACGGACGCGCGACGAGGGCGCCGTCGGCCCACGGATCGCGCGCAGTTCCCGCGCCGTCCAGAGCCTCCCAGGCCCAGCGCCGCGCGCCGGCCACCCATTCGTCGGTGAACCCGAGGTGATGCGGCGTCACGTCGCAGGTCACGGGCAGACCGGCAGCCTTCGCGCGGCGCACCGCGTCGAGCGCGCCCGCGGTCGAAAGATGGGTGAGGTGGAGCCGGGCGCCCGGCGCGTCCGCACGCACCGAGTCGAGGATCGCGATCGCGCGCTCCACCGCCGAGATCTCGGCTGCCGCCGGCCACCCCTTGAGGCCCAGGATCGTCGCGACGAGACCCTCGTTCGCCTCGGCGCCCGCGGTGAGCGTCACGTCCTCGGCGTGCTCCACGATCGGAAGCCCCAGCATGCCGGCGTACAGGAGGGCGTTGCGGAGAATGATCGCGCTCTTCACCGGCGAACCGTCGTCGGAGAAGCCGACCGCGCCGGCGTCGGCCAGCTCCCCGAGCGCGGCCAGGCGCTCCCCTCCCCGCCCGACGGTGATCGCCCCGTGGAGCAGCAGCTCCACCGGCGAGCCGGATGTTGCGGCCGCCCCGGCAACCCGCGCGAAGACGCCCGGCTCGTCCGCGGCGGGCGTCGTGTTGGGCATCGCGCAGACCGTTGTGAAGCCACCGTGCGCGGCTGCGGCGAGCCCACTCGCGACCGTCTCCGCGTCCTCGTTGCCGGGCTCGCGCAGGTGGACGTGGATGTCGAGGAACCCCGGCAGCACGAGCACCCCGTCCGGCCCGATGCCGTCGGCCTCGGCGCCCTGAAGCCAGGTCACTGCCTCCAGGATGCCGTCGCGCACAACGACCTCGCCGGGTCCCTCGCGTTCCCCGACCGGATCCACCAGCCATGCCCGGCTGATCTCAAGGAGCGGGACCATCTTGCCGACGCGCAGATCAGGCATTCGTCACGGCCTCCGGGTGCCCGCCGGCGAGGAGGTAGAGGAGTGCCATCCGGACCGCCACGCCGTTCGTGACCTGCTCGGTGATCACGCTCCGGTCGAGGACCGCCACGTCCGGCGCGATCTCTACGCCCTCGTTCATCGGCCCCGGGTGCATCACGAGAGCGGCCGGCTTCGCGACCGCGAGACGCTCGCGCGTCAGCCCGAACCGCGCCGCGTACTCGCGCAGCGACGGGAGGAGCCCGGCGTCCATCCGCTCCCGCTGGAGACGCAGCGCCATCACGACGTCGGCGTCGCGGAGCGCAGCGCCCACGTCCGAGGTGACGGTGAAGCCGACGTGTCCCGGCGCGCCGCCACTCGCCCAGCGGCCGGCCCAGGTGTCGAAACCGCGCAGGATCGTCGTGGGCCCGCAGATCCAGAGGTCCGCACCGGCCGCGGTCAGCGACCACACGTTGGAGCGTGCGACCCGCGAATGGAGAACGTCGCCGAGGATCACGACCTTCTTCCCGCGGACGTCGCCGAGGTGCGCCCGCATCGTGTAGAGGTCCAGGAGGGCCTGGCTCGGGTGGGCATGCCAGCCGTCTCCGCCGTTGAGGATCGAGCCGGAGAAGACCTCGGCCGCGAGGTACGGCGCGCCCGACGTCCCGTGGCGCATCACGATCATGTCGGCGCCCAGCGCCTCGACCGTCCGGATCGTGTCCACGAGCGACTCGCCCTTCGTCACCGACGACGACGACGCGGCGATGTTCACGACATCCGCGGAGAGGTTCTTGGCGGCGACCTCGAAGCTCACCCGCGTTCGCGTCGAGGCCTCGTAGAAGAGGATCGTCACGTTCGTGCCACGCAGCGCGGGAACCTTCGAGATGGGCCGCGCCAGGACCTCTTTCATCGCGTCGGTCGTCCGCATCACCAGCTGGATCTCGGCGAGGGAGAGGACGTCCACGTCCAGGAGGTGCTTCTGTTGCCAGGCAACGTCGGGCGGGGTCGGGATGCGGGAGGCGTTCATGGCCACGCCGCCCTCAGGCCGTCGGGGCGGGCACATCGACCCGCTCGATCCGGACCGCGTCCTCCCCGTCGATCTCGACGAGGGCGACCTCGACGACCTCGTCGCTGGAAGTGGGGACATTCTTCCCGACATGGTCGGCACGGATCGGGAGCTCACGGTGGCCGCGATCCACGAGGACCGCCAGGCGGATCGCCCGCGGCCGACCGAAGTCGACGAGGGCATCCATCGCGGCCCGGATCGTCCGCCCGGTGTAGAGGACGTCGTCGACGAGCACGACCGTCCGGCCATTGAGGTCCACGGGGAGCTGCGTGCCCTTGACCACCGGCTGGTGGGCGATCAGCGAGAGGTCGTCACGGTAGAACGTGATGTCCAGGGCGCCGACCGGGAGGGTGACCCCCTCGTGCTCTTCCACGGCGGCGGCGATCCGGTGGGCCAGGGGGACGCCGCGGCGCTGGATCCCGACGAGCACGAGCCCGTCGGTCCCGGCCTGCTTCTCGACCAGCTCGTGGGAGATGCGGATGATCGCCCGGCGGATCTCGTCCGCCGTCATGATCTGGCGCCCGTCCATCAGGCGCGCCCGCGACGTGACACGTGCGTCCTCCTTCCCGGCCTCTCCGGACCGGTCCTTAAAGGGTCGCCACAAGGATACCGCGCATGCGGGCGCGCGACGCGGTCAGCGGGACGCAGGCCCGGATGCGAGGTGGCGGACCGTCAGCGAGCGACGACGAGCTCGTCGGTCCCCGGATCCGGGGCGCCATGGAGGCTCCCGGCACCATCCTTCGACCACGCATACACGCTCATGGTGCTCCCCTGCCCGTTCTGGCCGGGCGGGCTGGCCCAGGCCAGCCGGTCGCTGCCAAGCGACAGGCCCGGGAGCGCCGCGATGTCGGCCAGCAACGTGTCCCCAACGCTCCCGTCCGCGTTCACCGCGAAGAGGCTGAGCTGCCCGACCGACGGATCCGTCGCGCCCGCGATCCAGACAGCCAGGTGCCGGCCCGACGGATCCCAGCGCACATCCCAACTGGTGATGTCCGCCAGTCCGGCGGACCCGGGGAGCGCCATCGCGGTGACGTCGCCGGGGCCGACGAGCGCCTGCCAGTCGGCAATGACGAGCCGGCCATTGGTGGGGATCCACGTGTTCGTCGCGGGATCCAGGGCCTGGATCCCGGTCCAGAACACGACGCTCCGGTTCGTCGGGTCAACCACGGGGCGCCAGACCGCCGGGCGGGCGATCGGCGTCTGCGCACCGGTCACGGGGTCGAGCCTGAACGAGACGACCGGGACGCTCGGGGGCGCGGACGCGACGGCGGGCGACGGGGACGCCGAGGGGGCCGCACGTACGGTCGGAGTCGCCGGAGATAGGGACGGAGCCGCCGGAGTCGCGGCCGCCGGGGATGCCGAGGGGGCCGGAGTCGCGATGGGCTCGGTGGACGCGGCCGCGGAGGGCTCCGGGGACGGGGCGGCTGTGATCTTGACGGCCGAGGTCCCCGACCCCGTGCTGCCGGCCGGCAGCACGGTGCTCCCGAGGATCTGATCCACGTCCCAGGCGGAGAAGACCGACGCGTGGTCCCTGGTGAGCTGCCGCGCCTTCGCATCGCCCACGTGCCAGACGTAGATGTCCGGGCCCCGGGCACCGTCCGACGGTCGGGCCGAGAAGGCAACCCACTGCCCGTCGGTGGAGTAGGCCGGCGGAGCGCCCACGAGCACGACGCCTTCCACGATTGGGATCGTCACGGCCGCCGAGGGGGCCGGGCTCGCGGGCGGGATGCTCACGAGCGAGGCTGCCGGCGTCGGCACTTCCGAGGCGAGCGGTGTCGCGGCAGGCTCCCCGGACGGGGCGGTGGTCGGCAGAGGCGATGCGGTCGTGGCGGACGCCGTGGGTCCGGCAGACGCGGACGCCGTCGGCACAGCGGACGGCGACGGAGCTCCGGTTGGGCGCGGGCTCGGGGGGCCGGTCGGGACGGGAGTGGCTGCTGGAGGAGTAGCGGCCACTCCCGTCACCGACGGCGTCGGGGAAAGTGCCCCGGGTGTTGGGATGGAGGACGAAGGAACGGGCGTCGATGTGACGCGAGCCTCGCGCGGGACGGAGAACGCGTAGAGCGCGTCGCCGCCCACGAGCACCGCAGATGTCCCGTTGTGCTGTAGCAGGACAGCCGACGGCTTCACGGCGAGCGCCACGAGCGGTCGCGCGCCGCCATCCAGCGTCCCGCAGGACGAGGCGTCGAGCCCCGGGCACACCAGGTCGACCGAGGCAGTGCTGAGGACATAGCTCCCGTCGGACTGACGCTGCACCCACGCCACGGCCTGCGTGTCCACCGTCATCGGCGTCGCCGCCGGAACCCCGCTGCCGCCGGACCCGGGTCCGATCGGGGCATTCCCGATCCCGAGCCCAGCCAGCGTGAGCGGAAGGAAGACGATCGCGAGAACCGCCGCAACGGCGATCCCGACGAGCGCGAACGACGGCGACCCGAGGAACGACCGCCGACCCCGCCGGGCGTCCTCCCGGACGGCCCGCCGAACCTCGACGTCGAGCGCCCTGGACAGGCGCGCCCCCAGGTCGCGGGGAGGCACCGGGAGCTCATCACGGAGGGCGACCATCCTGGCGCGGTCCGCCAGGAACGAATCCGCCATCCGGCGGCACGGGCCGCACGCGTCCAGATGATCCCGGAGCCACGCGACGTCCTCCCCCGGCAGTGGGGCAAGGAGCCGGTCGGAGGCGAGCGCCCGCGCGCGGGCGTGCGGATCGCTGCGGCGGTCGGGGTGGCGCATCGCGCGTTGCAGGCCGCTCATCCGCGTCCGCTCGGTCGGGTGCCGCGCGTCGCCGGCCGGTCCAGCGGCCGTCCGGCGGCCTCCGCCTCGGCGGCGAGGAGCCGCTCCTCGGCAAAGGCGCGACGAAGGCTCTCACGGGCACGCGTGAGGAGCGCGCGCGCCGCGACGTGCGAGGTGCCCAGGGACGCGGCCAACTCCACGCCGGTCAGATCGTGCACCTCGGCGAGAAGCAGCGCCGAACGCTGCCGTTCCGGGATCCGGGCGAGGGCTCGCTCGAGCTCGCCGGAGAACCGCGTATCCATCGCAAGCCGCTCGGCGGACGGCGCCGCGCCGCGCGACTCTCCCGTCCACGGGATGAAGCGGATGATCTTCCGGCGGCGGATCTCGTCGAGCGCGACCCGGTTGGCGATCTGGTAGAGCCACGCGCGGGCCTTGGTCGGGTCCTCCAGGCTGGCGTGCGCTCGGTAGGCACGGATGAAGGCGTCCTGGGCAAGGTCGGCGGCG
>JADGQG010000116.1 GCA_017882025.1 Chloroflexota bacterium | reverse complement strand
GGTGATCGTGGCGCCCGTCGGGCGGAGGTCGACGACGTCGCCGTCCTGGAGGAAGATCACCCGGTCCGTGTGAGCAAGGATCGCCGCGACGTCGGAGGCGATGAACGCCTCGCCGTCCCCGAGCCCCACGACGAGCGGCACATTCTGCCTGGCCCCCACGAGCCGATCCGGCTCGCCGCGGTGCATGATGGCCACCGCGTAGGCGCCCTGGACCCGTGCCAGGGCGGCCCGGACGGCGTCGCCGAGGTCGCCCGCGTACGCCTCCTCCACGAGGTGCGCCAGCGCCTCCGTGTCGGTCTCCGAGCTGAGCACGTGCCCGCGCGACTCCAGTCCGTCCCGCAGCTCGCGGAAGTTCTCGATGATCCCGTTGTGAACGACCGTGATGCTGCCTGTGCAGTCCACGTGCGGATGGGCGTTGAGGTCGTTCGGGCGGCCGTGGGTCGCCCACCGGGTATGGGCAAGGCCGATCCCCGCGTTCGGCGTCCGGTCGAGGAGCGCCGTCCTGAGGTTGGCCAGCTTGCCCGCCCGCTTCTCGACGAAGAGCTCGCCGGACTCGGTGACGAGGGCGATCCCGGCCGAGTCGTAGCCGCGGTACTCGAGGCGCCGAAGCCCCTCGAGAAGGATCGGTCCGGCCGCCCTCGGACCCGTGTAACCAACGATGCCGCACATGCCGTCGAGTGCCTCCGTTGCGCCAACCGGACCTCGATGGCCGCCGGGCTAGTTTAGGCGGTCGCCCGCCAGCGCCGCGAGCTCGTCGGCGAGCACGCTGACCATTTCCGGGTCCGGGCCCTCCACCATGACGCGAAGCACGGGCTCGGTGCCCGACGGTCGAACGAGGATGCGTCCGCCGATTGGGAGGCGAGCCTCCGCGGCGGCGATCGCGCGCCGCAGCTCGGGATCCGCCTCCCACTGCTCCTTGTGACGAACGTGGATGGCGCGTTGCTCCTGGGGGAAGAGCGGCACCTGGGCCGCCAGGTCGTCGATCGGACGGCCGGTCCGGCCGACGATCCCGAGGACCTCGAGCGCGGTCACCAGCCCATCGCCCGACGTCGAGTGGTCCAGGACGATGACGTGGCCGCTCTTCTCGCCGCCGAGGTTCGCGCCGGTCACCTGCATCCCCTCGAGAATGTACTTGTCCCCGACCGGCGTCCGGACCACCTGCCCGCCCGCGGCGCCGAGGGCCGCCTCGAGGCCGCCATTCGAGAGGACGGTGACGACGAGGATCCCGCCGTTGAGCGCGCCCCGGGCCAGGCGATCGAGTGCGCAGAGCCCCAGCAGCTGGTCGCCGTCGACGACCTGCCCGTGACGGTCGACGACCACGAGGCGATCGGCGTCGCCGTCGAGCGCGAAGCCCAGGTCGGCGCCCCGGGCGACAACCTCTTCGGCCAGGTCGGCGGGCGCGGTGGCGCCGCAGCGAACGTTGATGTTCTCCCCATCCGGATCGTTGTGGAGCACGTCCACCCGGGCTCCCGTCGCAATGAGGATCTCCGGGGCGGTCACACCGCCGGACCCGTTCGCGCAGTCGAGCACGAGATGGAGGCGGCACTGCGTCGCAGTGGCCAGGCGCAGCCGATCGGCCCGGTAGCGGTCCACGAGTGCCGTCGCCTCGACCATCCGACCGATCCCGCCGTTTCGCGGGCCACCCAGCTCCTCGGTCCGCCAGATGAGCTGTTCGAGGCGATCCTCCTCCGCGTCGTCGAGCTTGAGGCCGCGGCCATCCAGAACCTTGAGTCCGTTGTCGTCGGCCGGGTTGTGGGAGGCCGAGACCATGATCCCGGCCGCGAACGACCCGGTCCCCGCCAGGTATGCGAGCGCCGGCGTGGGGAGCACGCCCGCGTCGTGCACGTCCGCGCCGATGCTGGCGGCCCCGGCCGCGATCGCGGCGACGAACATCTGCCCGGAACGCCGCGTGTCACGGCCCAGGACCAGGCTCCCGCCCGCTCCCACGAGCTCATGGGCGGTGGCCCGCCCAAGGGCGTAGGCCATCGTCGGCCGGAGATCGACATTGGCAATCCCGCGAATCCCGTCGGTGCCAAAGAGTCGTCCCATCGTCACGGCACAACGGAAGGGGTTGGCGCGAGCGACGGCGACAAGGTTGGGGTGGGCGACGGCGACAACGTTGGCGCGGGGGTCACGATGACGATGACCTCCGGGGGTGACCCTGCGACGACGGTCAGGCCGGTCGGCAACCGTACGTCGGCCGCGAGGGTGTGCGTGCCCGGGCTCAGCCCCGCCACGTCGACGGTCGCCACGAGCGCGGCCCCATTGAGCGCATTGAGCGCCGTGAGCGGACCGCCGACGGTAACGACAACCTGGCCGGCGCCCAGATCGTAGTGGGTTGTCGGATCCGCGTTGCGCAACCCGACTCCCAACTGGAATGACCGTGTACCGAGCTGCGGGCGGAGCGACACGGTCACCCGGACGGTGGTGACCCCGAGGGCGGAAACGCCGGGCGGGAGGTCGAGCTTGACATCGGCGACGACGTCGGCCGTCGCGCCGGCGATCGACACGGGTTGCGTGTCGATCTTCACGAGCGTGGCGAGCACCGCCGACTCGGCCTCGACCGTCACGAGCTGCGGCGCGGCCGTGATCCCCGCGACCACCACTCCAGCAGCCGGGCTGCCCGCCACGATGGGGTTGACGGGCAGGGCCCGTGTCGCGAGCTGGCTGCCGATCTGGATCGTCACCCGGACCGAGCTGGGCAGCAGCTCGACCGTCGGGACCACGGCGCCGCGTGCGTCGACGGCCACGAGGTCCACGACCTGGTTGATGTCGATGCCGGACGGCTGGATCCGGACGCGCGCCTCGGCCGCGGCCACGAGCACGACCGAGGAGTCCGGACCGGACACCGTCACGCTCTCCTGGGAGACGACCGGCTCGCGGACGTCGAGGCCCTCGGGAACCGTCCCGTGGGCGACCTGCACGAGGACTGTCTTGGTGACGAGCGGGTCAAGCCGGACCTGGATCCGCGACGGGCTGAAGTCGATCACCTGGATGCTGCCCGGGTCGGTGGCGCGGACGATGACGGGAACGCTCACGGGCGGCGAACCGGCCACGACCGGAACGCTGGCGAGGTCGATGGTCGCGGTGAAGCTGGCCGTGGTGACGATCGGGCGGTTGGTGCCGATCGCGAGATAACGGATTAACGTGACGTCGTCGAGGTTGCCGATGATGAAGGCGTTGCCCGGCTGGTTGAGAACCTGGATCGCGATATGTCCCGGGAACGTCTCCGCGCTGGCGGAGACGATGAGCCCCGCGTACAGGAGAGTGGCGAGGACGATCGCCGCCAGCTTGAGCGGCCAGTTACGGAAGACGAAGCGGACGATCCGACGCACGGTGTTCAGCGACCCGTCCCGGCAGCGGCGTGGTCCGCGTCGTCGCGCACCTCGCCGACAACGAGCTCCGGCTCGTCGCCGCGGCGAACCGCGCGCCCGCGCTCGCCCAGCGCGGCGCGGCGCAGCGCTCCCGGCCCCAGCGCGACCGATCCGCGCCCGGTCCGCGACGGAAACCGCCCGCGAAGCGCAACTCCGGCGGCACGCTCCGGGAGCATCAACGCCATGATCGCGCGCACGAGCTGTGGCTCGTCAAGATTCCGGCGGATCCGCGCGCGCTCCACGACGCTCGCCTGTCCAGACTCCTCCGAGACCACGACGACGAGCGCGTCCGTCTGCTCCGTGATCCCGAGCGCCGCCCGGTGCCGCGTCCCGAAGCGCTCCGTCTGGAGCGTCGTCTCGGCGAGCGGAAGGACAGCTCCGGCGGCAACGATGGTCATGTCGCGGATGATCACGGCGCCATCGTGGAGCGCGCCACGCGGCGTGAAGATCGCCTCCAGAAGATCGGCGGAGAGATCCGCGTGGACCATCACGCCGGTCTCGGCGATCTCTTCGAGGCCCGTGTCCCGTTCCACGACGATCAGGGCCCCGCAGCGGGCGCCCGCCAGGCGTGTCGCCGCGTGCGCGACGGCCGCGGCCATCTGCTCGGCCTGCCGCTGGTCCGCGGGCGAGACGAGCCAGGCAAACGATCCGACCCGCCCAATCCGCTCCAGGGCGCGGCGCAGCTCGGGCTGGAAGACGACCACGAGCGCGAAGAGGCCGACGACGGCGCCCGCCTGGAGGAGCTGGGTGAACAGGCGCAGCCCGACAGCCTGGGCGACCGCGTAGATCGCGAGGATGACGCTGACGCCGATCACGAGACGGACCGCGCGCGTGCCCCGGATCAGGCTGAACAGCCAGTAGATGACGAGCGCGGTGATCCCGATGTCGACGAGCGTGATCGGTCGGATCTGTCCAACCAGCGACCCGAGGAGCTGCGACATCGTTCGGTGAGTGTAGCACCGGTGCCGGCCTGGACCGCCGAGCCTTGTCTCGCTGCCCTGTCCGCGTGGTGCTGTTCGGCGAACCGGCGCACGGTCGGCGGGACGTCAGGCCGGGGTGAACCGGGGATCGTTCGGGAACGTTGCCCTGGCGGCGGCGAGGACGCGATCACGAGCGGGACCATCGCCGTCGATCTCGACGAGGCGCAGGAGGTTGCGGTAGGTGTCGCCGGCCGGCCCGACCGCGCCGCGCTCGAATGCCAACTCGGCGATCAGCAGGTGGAGATCCACCTCGTCCGGCCCCGACTCGAGACCGCGATCGCAGGCGTCGAGCGCCGCGACCGGATGCCCCGCGGCGCGGAATGCACGTGCTGCGGCCATCGCTGCGGCCACCGCGCCGCGTGGGTCGCCTCGGGCCGCCGCCTCCTCGGCCGCGAGCACGAGCGCGTCGCCCTCGACGGCGCGGTCGGGCGGCACGGGTGGGTCGGGCGTCTTCTCAGGCTCGGCCGCGTCCTCGTGGGACGACTCGTCGGGTGGCGCTTCTGCGGGGGATAGCTCGACGGAATCGACATCGAGAAACTGCAGCGCACGGGCGAGCGCTCGTTCGGCCTCGGCGTCCCCGACGGCCTGCCGGAGCTCGTCGGTCAGCTCCTGGTAGCGCTGTCGGCGCCCCGCCGTCGGCTGGATCTCCAGGGCGCGTCGGAGCGCGTCGCAGGCATCCGAGCACTTCCCGGCCGTTCGGCGCGCGTCGGCGAGAAGATCGAACGTCGCGGCGGCGTCGTCGGGCCGCTGGAGCACCACGAGCGCCTGGGCACGGCCCAGGAGCGCGGCGTCCTCCGCGGGCGCCAGGGCGAGCGCCTCGTCAAAGCTGGCGAGGGCCCGTTCCGGCTGGCCGAGCCGGAGCTCGACGGAGCCGAGCGCAGTGCGCGGCACGGCGCGATCGCTCGCGAGGGCCGCAGCCTCGCGATACGAGGCTGCGGCATCTTCGAGCCTGCCACGCAGGACCGCCACGTGGCCGGCCCGGAGTGCCTCCCGGTAGCGGTCGAAGAGAGCGTCGCTCATCGCTTGCGCGGAGCTGCTGGAGACAGTGCGGGCGCCAGGTCGGACGCCCGTCGACTCAGCGCTTCGTGTATTGCGGCGCCTTGCGGGCCCGCTTCAGGCCGTATTTCTTGCGCTCCTTCATCCGCGGGTCGCGCGTCAGGAGGCCGGCCTGCCGAAGCGGCACGCGGTTGCTGTCCGGGTCCACCATCAGGAGGGCGCGGGCGATCCCGTGGCGGATCGCGCCGGCCTGGCCGGTCACGCCGCCGCCCTCCACCTTGATCAGGGCGTTGAAGCGACCCTCGGTGCCGGTCACGCGGAACGGCAGGCGCAGCTCGCCCTCCGGGACGGCGTTGCCGAAGTGCTGCTCCAGCGACCGGCCGTTGACGACGATCTCGCCCTCGCCGGGGATGAGGCGGACACGTGCGACGGCGGTCTTCCGGCGCCCGGTCCCGTGAAAGAAGGACGGGATGGTCATGTGGGCATGCTCCTCGTCAGGCCAGCGGTTCCGGCCGCTGCGCCTGGTGGGGGTGATCCGCGCCGGCGTAGATCTTGAGCTTGCGGAGCTGCTGCGCACCCAGCCGCGTGTGGGGAACCATCCCCTTCACCGCGCGACGGACGGCCTCTTCGGGACGACGTCCCAGCAGGTGCCCGAGCGTCTCCTCCTTGTACCCCTTCGGGTAGCCGCTGTGCCGGGCGTAAACCTTCGCATCCAGCTTGTCGCGGCTGACGGCGACCTTGCCGGCGTTGAGCACGATCACGTGATCGCCGCCGTCCAGGTTGGGGCTGTAGGTCGGCTTGTGTTTGCCCACGAGGACGCGGGCGATCCGCGACGCGAGCCGGCCGAGCGTCTCGTCCGTCGCGTCGACGACGTACCAGCGTCGCTCGATCTCCGCCTCCCGG
>JADGQG010000018.1 GCA_017882025.1 Chloroflexota bacterium | reverse complement strand
ATCGGCGGCTGGTCCCGCGACGGGATCGTGCGCCAGGCCTCGTTCACCAGTGAGGCCCCCGAGGTCGACCCGGCTTCGGTCGAACGCCAGGTCGCCGTGGGCCCGGAAGCGGCCGCCCGGGCGCTCGCGAAGGCCGGCGTCGCGCCTCGGGCGGATCGTGCCGTCGCATCGTCGTCGAAGGGGCGGCCGGCGGCCTCCACGCGGGTCGCGAATCGGGCCACCGAGGAGGCGCCACCATCGCCCCCGCCGCCGTCGTTGGCGTTCGAGCCGGCGACCGCGGAGGAACTGGCGGCGCTGGACGCCATGCCCTCCCGCGGCGGGTCGTGGAGGATCGGCGGGCGCGACGTGTCGCTCACGAACCTCGACAAGCTCCTGGCGCCGGGGGCGCCGGGGGCGCCGGGGGCGCCGGACGCCGCGGGCGCCGCTCCGGGCGCGATGCCCGACGACGCGCCGGTGACGAAGCGCGACCTCGTCCGGTACCTCGCGCTGATCGCGCCGGTGCTCCTGCCGCACCTGTCAGGTCGCGCCCTGAATCTCGCCCGCTACCCCGACGGGATCGGGGGCGAGTTCTTCTGGCAGAAGGGCGTCGCCCGGGGCACGCCTGACTGGGTGACCCGCTGGCGCGAGCCGGACCCGCCGGACCGGCGCCCCCACGCCTACGTCATCGCCGACTCGCTGGCGACACTCGCGTGGCTCGGCAACCAGGCCGCGCTGGAGATCCACCCGTGGACGTCGCGGATCGAGGCGCCGGGCGAGCCCCGCTGGGCGCTCGTGGACATCGACCCCGGCGAGCGCACGACCTGGGACGAGACGCTCGCGCTCGCTCGGCTCTTCCGACGCGCGCTCGAGCACCTCGGGGTGACCGGGGTGCCGAAGGTGACCGGGAAGCGCGGCGTCCAGGTCTTCGTCCCGCTTCGCGCCGGCTATTCGTGGGAGGTGACGCGGGCCTGGGTGGAGCAAGTGTCGCGCGCCGTTGGCGGGGCGGTCCCCGAACTCGTCAGCTGGGAGTGGTCGAAGGACCAGCGGGGTGGCCGGGCGCGCCTGGACTACACCCAGAACTGGCGGAACCGGACCCTCGTGGCGCCGTATTCGCCGCGACCGGCGTCCGGCTTGCCCGTCTCGGCACCGATCAGCTGGGATGAGCTGGACGACCCCGCGCTCCGACCGGACCGCTGGACGATCCGGTCGATCCTGCCCCGACTGTTGGAGCGCGGCGACCTGTTCGCCGCTGCGCTGGGCCCCGGCCAGGACCTGCCGAAGCTCTGAACCCCGGCCCCGGCGAGACCCGGCGGCGCGGCTGCCAACCGGTGCCGGCGGAGATGCGGAACGGTACCTCGGGGTCGGGGGCCGCGCGGTGCCGTCGCCGGTACACGTGGCCCCCGACCCCGTGCCCACCGGCCCTGCCGCGGGCATGTCCCGCGCCGTGAGACTGGCCCCATGCAGGATCAGGCTTCGCTCGTTGCTGTCCTCAACTCCACATGGTTTGCCTCAGGCCTTGAGCCGGGGATCCAGACGCGCCTCGCAGAGCTCAGCCGCACATTCACGGCGGAGCCCGGCCAGGAGCTGTTCCGGGAAGGAGATGAGTCCGAAGTTCTTGGCATCGTGATCAAGGGTCGCGTCGCCCTCCGCATCCATGTGCCGGAGCGCGGCGACTTCACGATCCTGACGGTCGAGCCGGGGGACGTCTACCTCTGGTCCGCCCTCGTGCCGCCGTATCGCGCCACCTCCACCGCGGTTGCCATCGAGGCGCTGGAGGCGATCACGTTCGAGGGGCCCGCCCTGCGCGCAGCCCTCCGGGAAGATGCCGCGCTCGCGCAGGCCCTCTACCCGCGGGTTCTCGTCGCCGTCGCGCGACGCCTCAACGCGACACGCGTCCAGCTCCTGGACCTCTTTGCCGCCGAGCAGGTACGAACATGGTGATCCCGGTCTCGCGCTCGTCCCGGGGCAGCCGGCCCACGATCGAGGGGCCGGGCTTCCTGGCCCGGGCTGATCTCCAGGTCCTCTTCGACCTCCTGCGCGAGGACGGCCGACAGCTCATCGGCCCGACGGTGGCCGATGGCGCCATCATCTACGACGACATCACGTCCGTGGATCAGCTGCCGCGCGGCTGGGGTGACGAGCAGTCGCCGGGCCGCTATCGGCTCCGCCGGCGCGGCGACGAACGGCTCTTCGGCTATGTGGTCGGGCCCACGGCGTGGAAGAAGTGGACCTTCCCGGCCCTGATCCCGCTCACCCATTCCACCCACGACGGCCACAAGGTCTCCTTCGAGCCCGAGCAGGCGACCCCGCCGAAGCTCGCGTTCCTGGGGGCGCGCGCCTGCGAGCTCGCGGCGCTCGGCGTCCAGGACCGGGTCCTGATCGGCACCGAGTTCATCGACCCCGACTACATGGTCCGGCGTGCCAACGTCTTCGTCGTTGCCGTCCAGTGCACAACGTCCGCATCGACCTGCTTCTGCACGTCGATGGGCACCGGTCCCGAGGTCACCGATGGCTTCGACCTCTCGCTGACCGAGCTCGACGCAGGCTTCCTGGTCGACTCCGGCACGCCGGCCGGCCGCGCGGTCCTCGAGCGCCTCCCGCTGCGCCCCGCGAGCGCCGCCGAGCAGTACGGGGTGGCCGCCACGGTTGCCGCCGTGCGCGCCAGGATCGGCGACCCGGTCCCGACCGACGGCATCCACGACCGCCTGCTCGCCCAGCTGGACCATCCGCGCTGGGCCCAGGTCGCCGAGCGCTGCATCACGTGCGGCAACTGCACGCTGGCCTGCCCCACCTGCTTCTGCACGACCCTGACGCAGACGACGGACCTGACCGGCAAAAACGCCGTGGCCAGCCGGAGCTGGGACAGCTGCTTCAGCCCCGGCTTCGCAAAGGTTGCGGGCGGCAGCTTCCGGGCCCGGCCGCGGGATCGCTACCGGCAGTGGCTCACCCACAAGTTCGCGACGTGGTGGGACCAGTTCGGCACGTCCGGCTGCGTCGGCTGCGGCCGCTGCATCACGTGGTGCCCGGTCGGGATCGACGTCCGCGACGAGCTGAACGCGATCGCGCCACCCGTCCCGCTCTCCCCCGAGTCACGCCTCGTGGAGCCGGTCGCGGCGACCCCGAACGAATTCGTGACCGCCCGCGTGGTCAACACGAAGGCGGAGACCGCTGATACGACGACGCTCACGCTCACCGGCGTGGACCCGGCGTTCAGCCACGGCAGCACCGGGCAGTTCGCCATGGTCGCGCTGCCGGGCTTCCCGCCGCTCCCGATCTCGATCAGCCGCTTCCTGACGGACGGCATCGAGCTGACGATCCGCGGCGCCGGCCCCGCCACCAGGGCGATGTGCGCACTCCAGGTCGGCGACCAGGTGGGCCTTCGCGGCCCGCTGGGCAACAACTGGCCGCTGGACCGCGCGGTCGGGCGCGATCTTGTCATCGTCACCGGCGGCATCGGCCTCGCGCCGCTCCGGCCGGTCCTCCACGCGATCGTCGCCGACCGTCGCCGGTTCGGGGACGTGAAGCTTTTCTACGGTGCCCGGACGCCGGCCGACCTGATCTATCGCGACGAGCTGGAGCGGTGGGGTAAGCGCGATGGCATCGACGTGAGCCTGACCGTGGATCGCGCCGGCCCGGACTGGTCCGGGCGGGTGGGCATCGTGACCCACCTGTTCGACCAGGCGGCCTGGGACGGCTCCAACATGATCGCGTTCGTCTGTGGTCCGGAGCGGATGATGCAGGCCACTTCGACGACGCTCGCCGGCCGGGGCGTGTCCGCATCCCGAATCCACGTGACGTTGGAGCGGCACATGGAATGCGGAATCGGCCTGTGCGGCCACTGCCAGATGGGCAAGTACTTCGTCTGCCGTGACGGCCCGGTCTTCTCGATCGCGCAGCTCGGCGACACCTTCGGCCGGGAGGGCATCTGATGGCTCATGCCCCCGTCGCGGCACGTCCCCGCGTCGGCGTCGTCAAGTTCGCGTCGTGCGACGGGTGCCAGCTCACCCTCCTCGATCTCGAGGACGAGCTGCTCTCCGTCGTCGAGCATTTCGACATCGTGGACTTTCCGGAGGCGACATCGGCTCGCTCGGCGGGGCCCTACGACGTCCTGTTCGTTGAAGGCTCCGTGTCGGAGCCGGCCCACCTGGAGCGGATCGTCGAGCTCCGCCGCCGGACACGCTTCCTCGTCACCATCGGCGCCTGCGCGACGGCGGGCGGGATCCAGGCGCTCCGCAACTGGGGTGACCATGACGCGTTCCGGCGCGGCGTCTACTCGAACCCCGAGTGGGTCGCATCGCTCGCCCGCTCCACGCCCGTCTCGGAGCACGTGACCGTGGACGCGGAGCTGCGCGGCTGCCCGATCGATCCGGGCCAGCTCGTTGAGCTCCTCACCGCACTCACCACGGGCCGTCGCCCGCAGCTGCGGGACGAGGCCGTCTGCATGGAGTGCAAGCGAAGCGGCGTTGTCTGCGTCATGGTCAGCAAGGGCATCCCCTGCCTCGGCCAGGTCACCCAGACGGGCTGCGGCGCCATCTGCCCGCGCTTCGGCCGCGGCTGCTACGGATGCTTCGGGCCGCGCGAGCAGGCGAATGCAGCCGGGCTCACCCGCCACCTCCAGATGGCCGGCGACCGGCCCCGGGAGGAGATCGGCCGCCTCTTTGCGGGGTTCACCGCCTACTCGGAGCCGTTCCGCAGCATGGTCACGGAGCTCGGTGGCGCCCGGACCGGGCGCGGCACCACGACGACGGCCGCCGAGCCGGCGCCGCGGGGAGGAAAGGCATGAGCCGCGGAACAACGTCGGACAAGGTCGTTGACGAGCGCGTCTACGAGGTCCACGAGCTCACCCGGGTGGAGGGCGAAGGCTCGCTCCGCCTCCGGGTGAGGGACGGCGAGGTCGTCGAGGCCCGCCTCGGGATCTTCGAAGCACCGCGATACTTCGAGCAGCTCGTCGTGGGGCGGACCCCCGACGAGGTCATCGACATGGTCGCGCGGATCTGCGGGATCTGCCCGGTCGCGTACCAGATGAGCGCGGTCCACGGCTTCGAGGATCTTTTCGGGGTCCGGATCGACCCGCAGTCGCGGGCGCTCCGCCGCCTCCTCTACTGCGGCGAGTGGATCGAGAGCCACTCCCTCCACATCTTCTTCCTCCACGCGCCGGACTTCCTGGGCTACGAGAGCGGCATCACCATGGCGGCCGATCACCGGCCGCTCGTGGAGCAGGCCCTCAAGATGAAGAAGACCGGCAACCACCTCATCAGGATCCTCGGCGGTCGGCCCATCCACCCGGTCAGCGTCCGGGTCGGAGGCTGGAGCCGCGCGCCCCGCGTCAGCGAGCTCAAGGAGCAGCGGGCAGCCCTCGAGGAGGGCCTCGCGTTCGCCCTGGAGACCGTCAAGGTGGTGGCCGGCTTCACGATGCCGGCGTTCGCGCGTGAGCCCCGCCTCGTGAGCCTCCGGCACGCCGCCGAGTACCCGTTCAACGACGGTCGGATCGTCAGCTCCGACGGCATCGACCTTCCCCCCACCTCGTGGCGGGATGCCTTCGAGGAGTTCCAGGTGGAGGGCACGAACGCGCTCCACGCCCGGTCCATCGACGGAAAGGGCGTCTACCTCCTGGGCCCGGCCGCGCGTGTCGTGCTGGCCGGCGAGCAGCTCCACCCCATGGCCAAGGAGGCGCTGGCCGCTTCCGGCTACGCCGAGATGATCCGGACGAACATCTACGCCTCCATCGTGGCGCGCGCCGTGGAGCTGGTCCACGCGTTCGCCGAGGCGATCGACATCATCGATGCGTACCGGGTTCCGTCGGAGCCGCTCGTCGCGTGGCAGAGCCGTCCCGGCGTGGCCGCCTGGGCGACCGAAGCGCCGCGCGGCCTCCTCTTCCACCGCTACGAAGTGGATGAATCCGGGCGGATCCGGGCAGCCCAGATCGTGCCGCCAACCAGCCAGAACCAGGCCGCCATCGAGGCGGACCTCGTTGTCGCGGCGAAGCAGGTCCTGGACCTGCCGCACGCGGAGGCAACCCTCCGGCTGGAGCAGATGATCCGGAGCTACGACCCCTGCATCAGCTGCGCCACGCATTTCCTCGACCTCCGAGTCGAGGAGGCCTGAGCGGCCCCGCGCCACGACGAAGCCACTCCTGCCCCAAGTCCGGAGCGTCCCCATGACCTCGCGCGTCCCGATCTTCGTGTGCGGTGAACCGGCCCGCGGGGATGATGCAGCGGGGTTCGCCGCTGTCGACCTGCTCCCGGCCGACCTCCGCGAGCGCGTGGAAGTGGTGCCGGTCGGCCAGCTCGACATCCTCTTCCTGATGGACCTGCCGGCCGATGCGCCGTGCGTCGTGGTCGACGCGGTCGCCGGGCTTCGGCCCGGCGAGATCTGGGTCCGCCCCCTTGCCGCACTCGTGGATCGCGCCCGCGTGCTCCAGGTGGCCGGGCGTGCTCCCGAACCCCGCTCGTCCCACGAGCTCCCGCTGGAGCAGGTGCTGGCCCTCGCCGCGACGCTGCGCGACGCCCCGCCCGCCGGCACGTTCGTCGGGATCGGTGGCGGCTGCTTTGACGTCGGGACGCCATTGACCGCCCCGGTCGCGGGGGCGCTGCCCGCGTTCGCGGCCGCGATTGCCGCCGAGGTCGCCGCGTTCACGGCGAATGATGCCCTGCCATGCTGAGCGGGATGCCCCCGACCGCGGCCGGCGCCGGCAGATCCTCTCCGGCCAGGATCCCGCCCACATCTTCGGCGAGGGGAACGAGATCCGCAGCTTCATCGCGCTCGGGGACCTGGTCCGCGGCATCCGCCTGGCGATCGAGTCGCCGGACGCGGTGAACACCGACTTCAACCTCTGCCGCGGGAAGGGGATCACGATCCTCGGACTGGCGGAGAGGATCTGGCGCAAGCTGCGGCCCGACGACGAGTTCCACTACGTCTCGGATACGCCGTACCCGTACGACGTCCTGAACCGCGTGCCGGACGTGCGAAAGGCGAAGGCGATCCTGGGCTTCGAGGCCACGACGCCGCTCGACGCGATGCTCGACGAAGTGATCGCCTGGGTCCGTGACGAGATGGAGGCTGGCGTCCTGACGTCCGAGACACGAGCCTAGCGTTCGGGCGCCTCGCTCCGGTTCGGGCGCCTCGCTCCGGGGGGTGAGCTCGATGTCTGCCCGCGGCGCCCGCGGCTCGCGTCAGTTCGGGTAGATCGTCCCGATGGTGGTGCTGTCCACCCAGGCCGGCTCGACCAGCAGGAGCTTCGCGACGGGCTTGGCCGCGATCAGGTCGAGCATGGCCGGCACGATCGTCGCTCCGAAGCGCTCCGGGAAGTACGCGGCATCGCCGAGGTAATGCTCGTTCGTTCGGATCAGGTCCCGGACCTTCGCCTCCGCGCCCTGCCCGCTGACCCAGACGTCCGCCTCCCGACCGGCCGCCTTCGCGGCATCGAGAGCGCCGAGCGCTCCGTCGTCGTTCATCGCGACGACGATGATCTTGCTCTTGCCGGAGAGCGACTCCAGGAGCGAGGCGACCTGATCGCGGGCCGTGTCCTCGCGATCGGCGGATTGACCGACCTGCAGGTTCGTGATCGGGCCCGGGCAGGCCGTCGCGAAGCCCTGCTGGTAGCCCTCCATGCGACGCTGGCTCCGGTCAGGCACGGCCGCCGACTCGAGCGAGACGAAGGCGTCGTACGTGCACGTCCAGTGCGCCTTCACCCACGCCCCGACGGCCGCGCCCGCGACCTGGCCGGCGCGCAGGTCGTCGGCGGCGACGAGCGTCGCGGCGCACGGCTCTTCGGCCAGCTCGACGGCGAGCACCGGCACTCCCGGCGGCACCTTCGCGCAGACCTCCGACGGGAGCTGGAGCGAGCCCTGGAACTGGATCAGGCCCTTGATCCCGGCGTCGGTCAGCTGCTTCATGCAGCCGTCCACCTTGGCAGGATCCACGTTCGCATCGCAGGTGACGAGGTCCACGCCCGCAGTGGCTGCCTGGGCCCGGATGCCGTCGCTGATCTGCTTCACGTACGGCACCAGGTCACCGTACGAGAGATAGCCGATCTTGGTGCCGGCACCACTCCCCGGGGTTGCCCCGGTGTAGGGATTGGCCGACGGCGTCGGGGTGGGACCCAGGGTGGGCGTGGGCGATGGCGTGGTCCCGGTCCCGCCGGTCGCGCAGGCGGCGACGGCAACGGCGGTGGTCGCGACGAGCGCCGCCAGGCGGCCGACGCGGGCGGGGCGCGGAATGCGGACGGGCACGAGGTTCCTCCGGGGCGGCGAGATCGAGTTCGGCGTTGGGGGCCGCGGCCGATGCGGGGTCGGGCGATGCGAACCTGGCGGCCAGCCCGAAGGATACTCGGGTCCCGGCCGCCACACGGGGCCGCGGTCGGGACGCCCGCTGGTCCACCCTACGGCAACCGGCGCGCTCCCGTGGCGACCGCGCGCGACATGGCCGCCATCCCGCGCGGGTCGAGCGTCCCGAGCGCCTCGTTCGCGGGTGCCAGGCGGGCGTGCAACTCCTCGTAGACGGAATAGACGCGATCGTACGCCGCCACCGCGGCCGGATCCGGCGCGATGCGCTCGGCCACGTGGACCATCGCGTCGATACCAGCCCGCAGGTCCGGATGTACGGCCACGCCGGCGGCGGCGAGGATCGCGGCCCCGATGAGCGACGCCTCCGTCACCACCGGGACGGCCACTTCCACGTTGAGCACGTCGGCTTTGATCCCGTTCCACAGGCGGCTCGCCGCCGTCCCACCGGTGACGCGCAGCTCCGTGAACGGGAGGCCGGCGCGGCAGGCCGGCGCGGCGACGTGGCGGATCGCGTACGCGGCCGCCTCGAGGACGGCCCTGGCCAGGTGGCCGCGACCGTGATGGAGCGTCAGGCCCACGAACGCACCCCGCGCCGATGGGTCGTGGAGCGGCCAGCGCTCGCCCGCGAGGTACGGGAGGAACACGAGGCCCTCCGACCCCGCGGGGACCGGTGTCGCTTCGGCCAGCAGCGTCGTGAGCAGTGCTGCCCCGCCAAGCGCGTCGGCCACGAACCAGTCGAGCGCCTTGCCGGTGCCGGCCATCGCCCCACCGACGTAGGAGAGGCCGGGCAACGGCGCGGCGCCGGTCCACAGGGGCGGGATCGCGACCGGGGTGGCCACGTAGAGCCCGAAGCCCCCCGATGTGCCACCCGTGTCGATGGCCTGTCCTGCGACCGTCAGCCCGGCACCCAGGAACGTCGCGATCGCGTCGTTGACGCCGGCCACGACCGGGAGCCCGGCCCGCAGGCCAAGCTCCGCCGCCGGCCGCGCCAGGAGGCCGCCGAGCACGGAACCGGCGCGGACGCCCGGTGGGGCACTCCGGGCGTCGAGCCCGGCGAGCCTCGCGTCGTCCGCGGAGATGATGTCGGCGGGATCCTGGAGCGCGGCGGCGGCGACCCCGGTGAGCCGGAGCCCGATGTGATCCCACGCGGAAAGGAACCAGGCGGCACGCGACGCGACCTCGGGGGATGCGGCCGCGAGCCGGCGCGCCGATCCGAGGAGGGTCACGGTCCAGCCGTGGCGGCCGAGCGCGGCCGCGACCGCGGCCGATTCCGCGCCCGACCGGCGATCCAGCCAGGTGACCGCATTCCCGACAGCCCTGCCGTCCGCGGCCGTGGGCACGAGCGTGGGGCCCTGTCCAACGCAGCAGATCGCGACCGGTTCCAGGGGGCCGTCCGCGGCCGCCTGCGCCAGCGCGATCGCGGCGGCATGACAGAGCGCTTCCCACCATGCGTCGGGATCTTGCTCGGCGCAGCCCGGCTCGCCGTCGAGGAGCAGCGGGTAGGGCGCCCGGGCATCGCCGCGCAGCCGGCCGTCGAGGGCGACGACGCCGGCCTTGGCGGCGGAGGTCCCGAGGTCCAGGGCGACGAAAGCGCGAGGGTCGGTGGTGGTCACGGCGGCCAATGGTAGGGGCCGCGGCGCGGACGCGCCGGACCGCTCAACGGGAGCGGGCGTTCTCCGCCAGGGCGGCGATCCGCCGATCCGCGGACAGCGCCTGGGGCATCGTCCCCCAGGTCGCCGGGAGGAGCGCCGCCCAGGCACGCCAGCCTGCCACGAGCCACGCAGCCACGGCGCGCCGGCCCGGCGACCACGGGATGTCGTACGCAGCACGAATCGACGGGGGCAGGAGAGCGATCGACGGCCAGAGGAGCCAGCCGGCGGCACGTGGCGGGATCGCGGCGAGAACCGGTCGCAGCCGCGCCGGCAGGACCGCGCCGCCACCCTGGCCGGCGAGCGGCGCCAGCGGCGGCGCGAGGATTGTGGCCGCGAGCTCCCGTGCGGTGGGCGTGACGCAGATCACGCCGCCCGGGCCCAGCATCTCGGCCCACCAGGCACGGAACGCCGCGAGGTCGACCGGCAGGATCTGCGCCGGGATCCCGAAGGCGCGCCCGATCGGCAAGGTCTCGGCATAGAAACGCGCGGCCTCGCCGGGGGACATCGGGCCGCGCCACGCGTCGTTGACCGCGAGCGTGGATTCCACGAGCGTCGCGTGGACCCAGAGGGAGAGGCCCGGGTCGCGCGCCGCGTACGTCTCGACGCCGGTCGCCGCGCGCGCTTCCGGGTCGTCGACGACGCCCGTGATCGAGCGGTGGAGCCGGTTGAGGCGGGCGATCTCGGCGGTCGCCCCGGTTCGGCTCGCATAGATGATCCGCAGGTAGCTCCGGAGCGTGCCGGCCAGGCGGCTCCACGGGTCGGTCCGGAAGTCGGAATGCTGCGCCACTCCCTCGGCCACGAGCGGATGCGCGAGCTGGAGCAGGAGCGCGCGCGGACCCGCGCCGAGAAGGAGGAACGCGTCACGGTTGCGCGCCCAGGCGGCGGATCCGGGGCCGTAGAACCCCGCCGCGTCCGTGCCCGTCAGCGGGTGCCGTCTCCGCGACCCACCAGCCACCACGCCGCCGGGAACATGATCCCGGCCAGGGCCAGCTTGAGGAGGTCGCCGACGAGGAATGGGTAGACGCCCTTCGCGAGCCCGGTGGCGATGTCGAAGCCGGTGGCGGCCATCAGCCAGGGCACCCCGACGAGGTAGATCACGACGTTGCCAAGGAGCATCGCCACGACGGCCCCCCCGACGTGGCGATCCCAGCCCAGCTCTGCGAGGCGGCCCACGATCGCGCCGGCCAGCAGGAATCCCAGCAGGTAGCCACCGGTCGCGCCCAGGACCCAGCGGCCGGCTTCACGACCCACGAACGTGTCGATCCCGGACGCACCCGCGGCGTAGACCGGGAGGGCCAGCCCAAGCGCGAGGTAAAGCCCCACCGACATGAGGCCGCGCCGGAAGCCGAGCGCGCCGCCGACAAGGAGGACCCCGAACGTCTGGGCAGTGATCGGGACCGGCGAAACCGGCAGCGTGACCCGGATGTCGCCCGGCAGCGTGAAGGTCTGGCCGTTCAGCACCACCTGGAGGTTCGCGGTCAGCGCGATCAGGAAGGCACCGATCGCGATCAGCGCCAGGTGGCGCGCCCGCTCGCTGATCCGCTCGCCGATCGCGATCGGGACCAGGAAGTCCCCGATCGTGATCCCACGCTCGCCCGCCGGGAGTCGGTTGAGGCGCGGCGTCGCGAGCGTCATCTGGACCTCCGGTGACGGCCGGGACGACCGCCGTGCCCCGAGTCTACTCGTACTGGACGGCGCGAACGATTTCGATCCGGGAGGCAAGGCTCGCCGGCCAGACTGAAGCCACGACCGCGAGCGCCACGCCGCCGACCAGGGCCAGGGCGATGCTCCCCAGGCCGGGATCGTACGTGACGCCGGGACCCGCACCCAGCGCGGCGAGGATGGCCCCGGCGACGATCCCCGCACTCACCCCGATGATCGCGCCGACCGCCCCGAGGACGGCCGCCTCCAGCATCACGAGCCGCCGCGCCTGGCGCCTGGTGAGGCCGGCGGCCCGCAGGATGCCCAGCTCGCGAACCCGTTCCAGCACGTTCATCGTGAGGGTGTTGACGATCCCGAGCCCGGCCACGATCAGGGCGACGACGGCAAGCGCGGTCAGCAGCGCAAAGAGGCGGTCAACGGACGCCCCGATGGTCCCCGCGACCGCCTGGAGCGATGCGGGTTCCAGCGCGTTCGCGCGCGCGAGCGGCTCGAGCGCGGCCGCCGCGGCCACCGCCTGGCCGGGCGCGTAGCGGACCGCGAAAACGTCGGCGCCTAGCGCGCCCAGGCGCTGCGTCGCGTCCGGCCAGCCGACGAGGACGGCCTCGCCCGAGCTCCCCGGAATGGTCCGGGCCGCGATCCCCACGACGCGGAGCGCCACGATCTCGGGGCCGGCGAGGACCTGGAGCGACCCGCCGAGCGGGAGGCCCAGTCGATCCGCGACGGCCGCCGGGAGGATGACGGCGCCGCCGGCGTCGAGTGCGGGAAGGGCTGCCGCACGGTCCCCCGCCGTGAGCACGAGCCGGCCGTCGGACAGGAGATCCGCGCCCACGACGGCGGCGGCGTCAAGACGCTGCCCACCCACCGCGACCGCGAAGCGCCCAATCGGGCTGAGCCTCGCCACGCCCGGCACGGCGGCAAGGTCGGCCAGCTGCGGCTCGTCGAGTGCCACCGGGCGGACCGAGGTGAGGAGCGCGTCGCCCGGGACCACCTCGGTCAGCCACGCAGTGGCCGCCTGCCGGGTCGTCGCAGCGACGCCGCCGAGCGCCACGAGGACCGCAAGCGCGATCGCCAGGGCGCCCACCGTCAGCGCGGTGCGACTTGGGTCGCGGACGAGGGCGTTGCGGGTCAGGCGCTCCTCGGCGGGCAGAAACGGGCGAGCGATCGCCCCGACCAGCACACCCAGCGGACCGACCAGGAAGGGGCCGGCCAGCGCCACGCCGAGCAACAACCCGTAGACCGCGAGCGGCCGGAGCAGCCCGGCGCTCCCGTCCGCCGCGCCGGGCCAGAGCGCGATCCCCGCGACCCCGACCACGGCGAACACGAGCGTCAGCCAGCGGAGGCGGGCCCGCAGGACCGCGGTCTGTTCCAGCCGCGCGGTGAGCGCCGCGACCGGCGAGATCCGGGCCGCACGCAGGGCGGGCTCGAGCGCGGCGGCGAGCGTCACGCCGAAGCCGAGCAGCGCGCCGAGGAGCAACCCGGCCGGCGGGATCACGAGCTCGCGGAGCGCCAGGACGCCCCCGCCCGGCGAAACGTACGCCGTGACCGCAGCGGCGAGCCCCACCCCGGCCGCCAACCCGAGCGCGACTCCCGCGACCCCGAGATGGCCCGCGGAGATCAGCACGAGAAGCGTCACCTGGCGGCGAGTCATGCCCGCCGCACGCAGCAGCCCGACGTCGCGGGCGCGCTCGGCAACCGTCATGGTGAGCGTGTTGAAGATGAGGAAGGCTCCGCCGAAGAGCGAGACGGCCGCCACGAGCGCGATCATCGCCCGGAAGTCCGCGGTGGAGGCGCGCAGGTCGGCAATCAGCTCACCCGGTGTCGCCAGGGTGTACGGCTCCGCCGAGAGGCGGCTCTCGAGCGCTGCCGACACGGCGACGACACGGCTGCCCGGCGTGAGACCGAGGTCCGCACGGGTGACGGCCTCCGTGCCGAAGAATGCCTGGGCGGCCTGGAGAGGCACGACGATGCTGCGTCCGACCGGGTCCGGGTCACCGGGCACGGCAGCGAGGATCCCGGACACGCGAAAGGCCCGCGGGCCGGATTCCACGGATCCGTTGAGCGTGATCGTGGCGCCGACGGCGAGCCCGTCCGCGCGCGCGAGCGCGTCCGAAACCAGGGCCACGTCGCCACCCTCCGCGGGCAGCGGCGAACCGCTCGCGAGCGGCCGGTCGTGGAGCGCAGCATCCGCCGCCGGATCCACCCCGATCACGGTCACGGGCACGGGCAGGCCGGACCCGCCGAGTGGATCCGGGACCGGATAGGTCCGCCGCTCCAGCTCCGGCGCGACGACGGCGACGCCCGGCGTCGTTGCCAGCGCAGCCAGCGACGCCCGGGAGAGCCCGCGCTCCTGGAATGCCGCGACGCGCAGGTCGGTGCGCCCCAGCTGGTCGCGGACGCTCTGCTCGGCGGCCGCGTCCAGGCCGGCGTTGAGGACGAGGGCCGCGACCAGCACGCCGACGCCCAGGGCGATCCCGACGATCGTGAGGATGGTTCGGAGCGGCCTCGCGACCAGGGTCCGGCGGGCCAGCGCGTTGAGGGCGCGCACGCGTCAGAGGCCCAGGTCGGCGAGCCGCGCGATCAGAGGGCCGGCCCCGTGGTCCTCGCGGCGGCCCAGCCGGATCTCGTCGCGGAGCGATCCATCGTGCAAGACATAGACCCGGTCGGCGTACGCCGCCGCCTTCGCATCGTGCGTGACGAGGACCACGGTCTGGCCGCCCTCGTGGCACGAGCGCCAGAGACGATCCAGGATCTCCGTCCCGGTCGCGAAGTCCAGGTTCCCGGTCGGCTCGTCCGCGAGGAGGAGCGCGGGCCGTCGAACGAGCGCGCGGGCGAGCGCCACGCGCTGCTGCTCACCGGCGGAGAGCTGGTCGGGCCGGTTGCGCTCCTTGCCGGCCAGGTCGACGGAGGCGAGCGCGGCACGGATGGCGGCTGCGTGCTCGGTTCGGCGGGCGTCCTCGCCGGCAATCGTGAAGGGGAGCGCCACGTTCTCCCAGACGCTCAGGAGCGGGACGAGGTTGAAGAACTGGAAGACGAAGCCGGTCTTCTCGCGGCGGAGCTTGGTCGCTGCGTCGTCGGACAGGCGGCTGACGAGCGCCCCGTCGAGCACGACGTCGCCGGACGTCGGCCGGTCCAGCCCACCGAGCAGGTGGAGAAGCGTGCTCTTGCCGGAGCCCGACGGCCCCATGAACGCCACGAACTCGCCGGGCTCCACGGCCAGCGAGACGCCGCGCACGGCTTCGACGTCACCGGCGCCCAGGCGATAGCGCTTCGTGACGTCGCGCGCCTCGAGGATCGGGGGCATCAGCGGAACGCCGCGGCGCGACGGGACTCGGTCAGCATGGCCCGCAGTGTAGCGGAGCCGTCGCCGGTCCCGGGCCCTGTTGGACCCGCCTCAGGAGCCGAAGATCAGCGCGAGCAGGCTGCCCAGCAGCCCCCCCACCAGGCCGGGCGCCGGAGCAGCGTCGTCGACCCGGAGCGACACGCCGTCGGGCAGCGCCGAGGCGCTGGGGTCGGGCGTCGGGGTCGCCTCGGGCGTCGGCGTCGGCGTCGGGGTCGGGATCGGGGTCGCCTCGGGCGTCGGCGTCGGGGTCGGGATCGGGGTCGCCTCGGGTGTCGGGGTCGGGGCAGGCGTCGCGGCCGGGGCCGGGGTCACTCGCGGCGTCGGCTTCGGGGTGGGCTTCGGGGTGGACGCAGGCGCCGGCTTCGGAGTCGGCTTCGGGGTAGGCTTCGGCGTGGGTTTCGGGGTTGGTTTCGGAGTCGGCGCGGGCGACGTGGTGCCGCATTTGTCCGCGAAGATCACGGTCCAGAACTTGCGCCCGTCGGCGAGCTTGTACGCGCCGATCCCGGCGACGTCCCAGGCCGACCCCATGATGTTGGCCCGGTGCCCGGACGAGTTCATGAACATCGTCTGGATCGCCGCGGTGGCCTTGTCGTCGGGGTAGTTGTTCCAGCCGATGTTCTCGCCGGCGACCTTGTAGCAGTACCCCTTCTGGTCCATCACGGCGAAGACCATCTCGCCGCTGGGCGGGATGTTGTGGCTGAAGTAGTCGCGCGTCGCCATGTCCTGCGAACGCCAGCGCGCGATCCCCGCGAGCACCGAATCCCAGCGCAGCGTGCGGAGGCCGGCGCTCGTGCGAGCCTGGTTGGTGAGCGTGAAGAGCTGCTGCTCCGATGTCGGCGAGAACGTATTGACGTCCCAGCCGAGAGCACGGCCGGGCAGCGCCAGGAGGCCCGCGCTTGTCGCGACGAGGGCGACGGCAAGCATGAGCGCGAGACGGAGAGGGGCGGCGGGCCTGGAGAGGACGGTGGTTCGCATGGCGTGGGACAACCGTAGGCGGCGGCCGACCTCCGGTCATCCCGCGCGATGGTCCTGTCGCCCGAGCGGCGGTGGTCCTGTATGGACCGATGTCGTCGTGGGAGGTTCGGGTGGGTCGGGCGCGAAGCGCCGGTTCCGGACGGGAAGAGGCGGTTACGGGACCCCGGCGATGCGTATAGTTCCCCGCATGGACGCAGGATTCGTCGCGCTCTTCCGCCACCATGCGTGGGCCTCGGACCAGCTCTTCGCCGCGTGCGAGGGGCTTCCGGCCGACCACCTGGAGTTCGTCGTGCAGGGCACGTTCGGGGGCTTGGGCGCAACGCTCCGCCATCTCGTGGAGGCCGAGGAGCGCTACGTCCGCGGCCTGCGTGGCGAGACCGCGCCCGGACCGGATGCGGCCGGCGGCATCGACCGGCCAGTCCCACCGGAAGCGCTGGCGCCGTCCGTGCGCGTCCTTCGCCGTCGAGCGGCGTCGTCCGCAGCAGCGCTCATCGAGCTCGCGGGGGCCGCGACGCCCGACGCCGTGGTGACGGCAACCCACCGGGGTCAGCCGGCGGTGGTCCGCGCGATCACCTTCTTCACCCAGGCGCTCGACCACGGGTGCGAACACCGCACGCAAGTCCGGCACTCGCTGACGATCCTCGGCTACGACCCGCCCGACATCGATGGCTGGGCGTACGACGAGGAGGTCCTGGGGCCCCTTCCGGGCTGACCCCGGCGGCGGGTGACCTCCCGTCGCCCCCGACGGTGTCGGCGGCCTGCCCGGTGCTCCCCCACTCTGTTCGCGACCAAGGGCGGGCGCCCGATGGATCGGTCCATCCGGCACTCGCGGACGGTCTTACGCCCGCCCGAGGATGTGCCTCAAGGCCGGGCCGCTTTGACGCGCGGTTCTCTGGCTCCACGGCCCACCGACGCGTCCTGGTGTTGGAGCCGAAGGCGTACGCCCCTTGTGGAGAGGAGC
>JADGQG010000115.1 GCA_017882025.1 Chloroflexota bacterium | reverse complement strand
GATGGCGTTGCCCCAGCTCTTGTGCATGGGGCGGCCGTCCTCGCCGAAGAGCGTCGCGTAGCCGAAGATCGTCGTGAACGGCGCCTCGCGACGAAGGACCGTGCTCATCGCGAGCATCGAGTAGAACCAGTTCCGGAACTGGCCGGGGAAGCTCTCGGTCACGAAATCGGCCGGGAACCACTGCTGCCAGTAGGCGGGGTCCTCCCGGTAGTGGAGCGTGGAGAACGGCACGATCCCGGCGTCGAGCCAGGGGTTCCCCACGTCCGGGATCCGCGCGACCGGGGCGCCACAGGTCCGGCAGGCAATCTTCACGGCGTCCACGTACGGGCGGTGGGCCGTGTGCCCCTCCAGCTGGTCCCAGCCCTCCACGGCCCGCGCGCCCAGCTCCTCGCGACCGCCAACGACGTCGAAGCTGCCGCAGGCCGCGCAGTCGTAGATGGGCAGCGCCAGACCCCAGTAGCGCTTCTTGCTGATCATCCAATCGTGCATGTTGAGGAGCCAGTCCAGCTCCCGTTCGTACCCGAACGACGGAAGCCACCGGATGCTGTCCACGACCTCCATGATCTGGTACCGGAGGCTGGCGTCCACCTGCTCCCTCGAGAGCTCGTCGCGCGGCACGTCGTAGACCGGCCCCATGCTGACGAACCACTCGTCGACGAGGCGAAAGACAAGCGGCGTGCCGCAGCGCCAGCAGTGCGGGTAGCGGTGGACGATCGGCTCCAGCCGGTAGAACAGCCCGTGATGCTTCAGGTGCTCCACGACGGGCTCGGCGCTGTCCCGGACATCGCGTCCCGCGAGGAAGCCGAACCCCTCGATGAAGACCCCGCCTTCGTCGAGCGGGGCGAGCATCGGCAGGCCGAGCGCCTTCCCCAGCGCGAAGTCCTCGGCGCCGCACCCGGGCGCGACATGGACGATCCCTGTTCCCTCGTCCTCGCCGACCTCGTCCCAGGCGACGACCCTGTGCTCGTACGGCCCGCCGCCGGCGCCCCGATCCGCGAAGGCCGTGCGGACAGCGGGCAGCTCGTCGAATGGGCCGCGATACCGCCAGCCCACCAGATCGGAACCCGGGCGCTCCTCCAGGATCTCGAACGGGCCGACCAGCGCCTGCTTCAGCGTCCCCTTGCCCATCCAGAAGACGCCCTCGCCCTGGCGCACCTTCACGTATCCCAGCGCGGCACCAACGGCGGCCGCCACGTTGGACGTCAGCGTCCAGGGCGTCGTGGTCCAGACGAGGAGCGCCTCGCCGGGCCGGTCCAGCAACGGGAAACGCACGGTCAGGCCGGGGTCCGTGCGGTCGGCGTATCCCTCGGTCATCTCGTGCTGGCTGATCCCGGTTCCACAGCGGGCACACCACGGCATCGTGTCGTGGCCCTTGTAGAGCCAGCCGCGCCGGTGGCACTCGGCAAGGAACCCCCAGATCAGGTCGTTGTTCTCGTTGCTGAACGTGAAATACGAGCCGCCGAGCTCCGGCATCCCCAGCCGGCCCACGAGCATCTCCACCCCGTCCGTGACGGGCCCACGGGGCCCATCCAGCGTGGCCCGGGCGGCCGGATCGGTGCCCAGCAGGTCGCGCAGGCGGCGCAGCTCGTCCGGGTCGTTCCAGTCCATCCAGTAGCCCAGCCGGATCGACTGCTCTGTCTGGCGCGCCGCGAACGTGAGCACGCGCTGCTTGCAGAGACGCACGAACTCGGCGATCCCGTGCTCCTCGATGTCGCGCTTCGAGGTGAAGCCCAGGTCGCGCTCCACGTTGACCTCCACCCAGAGGCCCTGGCAGTCGAAGCCGTTCTGCCAGCGCTGGTCCTCGCCGCGCATGGCGTGGAAGCGCTGGAAGACATCCTTGTACATTCGACCCCAGGCGTGGTGCACGCCCATCGGGTTGTTGGCCGTGATCGGCCCGTCGAGGAAGCTCCAGCGCGGCCCGCCCGCGTTCTGGGCGCGCAGGCGAGCGAACGTTCGGCGCTCGCGCCAGAGGGCGAGGATCTCGTGCTCCTGGGCAACGAGGTCGGGCTTGCTGGTGACGGGTGCGAACATCTGGCCTCGCGCGCGGGTGGGATCTTGCGGGCCGGGGGTGCACGAGCGCCACGCGTCGGCCCGGTCGGCCGTCACAGGGCCTCGGACACACCCCACGGAGGTTCCCCGTATCCTACCCGCGATGCAGCAGCAACACGAAGCACGCCCGCGGGCACGCTCGGCCTTCACAGCGGCGTTCCTCAGCCTGCTCTTCCCCGGGCTCGGTCACGCCTACGCGGGAGCCTGGTATCGGGCCGTGGCCTTCGCGGCCGCACCCTTCCTGCTTCTCGCCCTCCTCGCCGGCGCGGCGCTCAGCTACAAGATCGAGATCCTGGGCGTCGCCCTCCAGCCGCCGGTCCTGGTCGGGATCCTGGTCGGCAACGTCGTCGCGTACATCTACCGGATCGTGGCCGCCGTCGATTCCTACCGGGTCGTCCGCTATCTGAACCGGGTCGCCGACGGCGGCGCCGGGCGGCTCGGGCCGGCCCGAGCGAGCCTCGCCCCGATCTCGCTGGCCGGCCTTCTCGCCGTCATCCTGGTGATGGGCGGCGCCCACGCGGCGGTGGCCTACTACGACCTCCAGGCCCTGACCGCGGTCGAGGGCATCTTCAACCAGGGCGACACGGGCGGCGGGACCGGCGCATCCGCCTCACCGGGCACGCCCGGCGCCTCCGGCGCCACGGCCAGCCCCGAGCCGTCCCTGCCGCCACCCGCCTCGGGCGGGGCGAGCCCCGCACCGTCCCCCCTCCCGTGGAACGGCACCGGCCGACTCAACGTCCTCCTGATCGGCACCGACAAGCGGCCCAATGAGGGCACCTGGAACACCGACACCCTGATCGTGGCGAGCATCGACCCCGCCTCGCGGCAGGTCGCCATGTTCAGCCTGCCGCGCGACACGGTGGGCGTCCCGCTGCCGCCCATCCCGGCCCGCTCCGTCTTCGGGGCGACCTGGGATCGCAAGATCAATGCCCTCTTCGGGCAGGCGCGGGCGCGGCCCGACCTATTCCCCGGGGGAGGGTACGAGGGACTCAAGGACACGCTCGGCTACCTCTACGGCATCCCGATCAACTACTTCGTCGAGGTCGACTTCGGCGGCTTCAAGACCGTCGTCGACGCGCTCGGCGGCGTGACGGTGAACGTCCAGGTCCCGGTGGTCGACGACTACTATCCCGGTGACAACGGCACGCTCCGGGTCTACATCCCGACCGGGGTCCAGCACATGAGCGGCAGCCAGGCGCTGGTCTATGCCCGCTCACGCCACGGCTCCACCGACTTCGACCGGGCGTCGCGCCAGCAGCGGGTCATCCTGTCGCTCCGCCAGCAGGCCGACTTCGCGACCCTGATCCAGCGCCTGCCCGACCTGGTCCAGAGCACCTCCAAAGCGGTCAAGACGGACTTTCCGATTGACAAGCTCCCACAGCTGATCGAGCTCGCCAGCCGGATCGACATCGGAAACGTCCGATCCTTCGTCTTCTCGCCGCCGTATTACGGCGTCGAGGGGTACCCAGGCGGCATCTACACCCTGAGCCCGAACGTCGCACGCATCCGCGCCGCCGTGGCCAGCGCGTTCAACTTTGACCCGCGCGTTGAAGCCCAGCGCCAGGCGGTCGCCCAGGAAGGCGCCCAGGTCTGGGTCCTCAACGGGACCGGCGGAACCGGGACCGCGGCCGCCGTGGCGGGCTACCTGGACTTCCGCGGTGTCGCGGCGTCCGCGCCCAACCAGGGGCCGCCGGCCGGCACCGTCCCCGCCAACACGATCATCCGGGTGTACAACGGCGCAGAAACGAAGCTGCCGCTCACGATGGCGTTGCTCGACCAGGCCTTCGGCGTCCAGGCCCTGCCCGTGACCGACCCGGCCGTGCGCGTGGACGTTATCGTGACCACCGGCCGCAAGACGCCGACCCTCGAGGCGCCGCTCATCCCCTGACGCGGCGGGCCCTCATCCGTTCGCCGACCCGTCAGGCCGGATAGATGGGCGTGACCCAGTGCCGGTATGCCGGGACGCTTCCGCGCACGATCTCGAAATAGCGGTCCTTGACGCGCGTCGTGATCGGGCCAACGCCGCCGGACCCCACGAGCCGATGGTCGACCTCGATGATCGGGCTGATCTGGGCGCCGGTGCCGCAGAAGAACGCCTCGTCGGCGACGTAGATCTCGGATCGGTCGATGGAGCGCTCCACGATGCGCAGGCCAAGCTCCTCGCAGATCTCCATGATCCCGGCCCGCGTGATCCCCTCCAGGATATCGTCGGAGACCGGCGGGGTGGCCAGGACGCCGTCGCGGATCACGAAGATGTTCTCCGCCGAGCCCTCGGAGATGTGGCCGTCGTCGGAGAGGACCAGCGCCTCGTCGAAGCCGTTGAGCATCGCCTCGGTCTTGCTGAACGCCGGGTTGACGTAGGAGCCAACGATCTTCGCCCGCGACGGGATCGCCGGGTCCGACGTCCGTCGCCAGGAGACCGTCCCGATCTTCACGCCGACGTTCGTGTCGACGTAGTCCCCGAACGGCAGCGCCAGGATGTAGTAGCGGTGGTCGAGGCCATGGAGTTTGACCCCGATTGCCTGCGTGCTCTTGTAGAACGACGGCCGGATGTACGCATCCTCGCGGAACCCATTCCGGCGCAGGACGTCCACGACCTCGGAGGCGAGCTGGTCCACCGATGGGACGTCGTCCATGAGCATGATCTTGCAGGAGTTGCGAATCCGCTCCATGTGCTCACGGACCTTGAGCGCGTAGAGCTGACCCTGCTCGGCGTTCCAATAGGCGCGGATACCCTCGAAGACCGCGGTCCCGTACATGAACGCGTGGGTCATGATGCTGACGTTCGCCTCGGAGAGCGGGACGTAGCGACCCTCGAAAAGGCAGACCAGGGTGGCGGGGTTGGCGGGGGCGCCAACGGCCTCTGCGGCGAGCGCCGCCGCGACGACGGGCTTCTCGGTGAGCATCCGTTCGGGCTCCTGCAGCGGGATCCCGCGACGACCCGACGGGCCTGCGGACTCTGCCGAGTATACCGTCCGTCCTGCGGGGACGGGGGATACGCGCCGGCCGACGCTGTCAGGCGGACGGGCGGGCGAGTCCCCCGATCACGAGCGCGAGGTAGGCCACGTAGAAGATGCCCCCGACGGCGAGGCCGCGACCCGTGAGCCTGCCCCGGATGCGCAGCGGCAGGAAGATCGCCGCGAGCGAGACCAGCGCGATCCCAGCCGAGAGGAAGCTGAGCGCGGAGTCCGGCCCGACGGACCAGGCCGCCGGCGCGAAGAGGAGCACGACCGAGGTCGGGATCGCGCTCTGGAAGACCATCGCCCCCGTGATGTTGCCGAGCGCAAGCGTGTCCTTCCCCTGGCGGACCCAGATCACGCTGTTGAACTTCTCGGGAAGCTCGGTCGCGATCGGCGCGATCACGAGCGCCACGAGCGCGGTGCCAACTCCCAGGGAGGCGGCAAGCCCCTGCACGGCGCCCACGAAGAAGGCGGCGCCCACGACGATGCAGGCAAGCGCAAGCACCACCTGGACGCCCACGACTCGCAGCCGCGGCACCGGGTGGTGCCCGCGCCCCCGATCGAGGTGTCGGAGTCGAAGCGGCGCAAGGTCCTCGTCGCGCTCCCCGGCCTCGACCGCCAGGTGCGCCCGCACGTACCAGCCGTAGAGCACGAGCAGGCCGATCGCAACGCCGCCCTTGCCCAGCTCGAAGCCGGGCGGCAGGAAGGCGGCCCCGATCGCGAGCCCGTAACCCAGCACGAACCAGCGAAGATCGTGAAGCAGGACCTTCTGGTCAACGGCAACCTCGACACCCTGGCGTCGGCGTTCGCGGAAGACGAGGACCGCCGCGCCCGTCACGAACATCGCGAGGGTCCCGAGCATGAACGGCGCACCCAGCACCGCGCCGACGCCGACCTCGGTCGACGCGCCGCCGCCGCCGAAGACGATCGCGATGAACGGGATCATCGTCTCGGGGAGGGCGGTCCCGACCGCCGCGAGGACGGAGCCCACCGCGCCTTCCGCGAGGTCCAGCTTGCGACCGAACCACTCGATGCCGTTCGTGAACAGCTCGGCCCCGAAGAGGATCACCACGAGCGCCAGGAGAAGAACGACGACGTCCATGGGCTAGGCCGCGGTACGCTGCGCCACGACCACGGCGAGGGCGATGATGATCAGGACGGCGGTCCCGAGTCCGGCCATCCGCCGCTCGCCCGCGCCGAGGAACCCGACGACCGAGGCGGCGACCCGCAGGAGCGGGGTCGAGAGCGTTGTCAGAAGGCCCAGCCAGAGGAACCCTTC
>JADGQG010000017.1 GCA_017882025.1 Chloroflexota bacterium | reverse complement strand
ACCTTCGCGAGCGCGTCTGGGGCGGCCGCCGCCTGGGCTCGCCGCGCGGCCAGCCGATCGGCGAGGCGTGGGTCGCGGGTCCGTCCAACGTCATCGCCGACGGGCCGGACGCGGGCCGGACGCTGGCCGAGGTCGCCGCCCGGGATGGCGCGGCCTTCGTGGGTCGGAATGCCGGCGCACGGACAGGCGACCGCTTCCCCCTGCTCGTGAAGCTCCTTGATCCCGCGGCGTGGCTCTCCGTGCAGGTGCACCCTGACGACGCGACGGCGCGCCAGCTGGAAGGACCGGAGGCCCTGGGGAAGGCAGAGGCGTGGTACGTCGTCGATGCGGCACCCGAGGCCGAGCTCCTCGTCGGCGTCCGCGGTCGCATCAGTGGGCCGGCGGTCCGGGCGGCAATCGCCGACGGGTCCGGCACGCTCGCTCCCCTGCTCGCCCGGCACCGGGTCCGCGCCGGCGACGCCGTCCTGATTCCCGCCGGAACGCTGCATTCGGTGGGGCCGGGCGTCTTCCTCTACGAAGTCCAGCAACCCTCCGACCTGACCTACCGATGCGACGACTGGGGCCGGCCCGCAACGTCGGAGCGGCCGCTGCACATCCCCCAGGCCCTGGCCTCGGTCCGGCCTGCGAGCCGACCGAGGCTGCGACACGCGCCGAAGGTCGATCGCGCAACGCTCGTTGCCTGTGAGCACTTCGTCCTGGAGCGGCTCATCGTTGGGCCGGACCGTCCGGCCGTCCTCTACCCCGACGGGGAATCTGTCCACGTCCTGACCGCGATCGATGGGCCGGTTCGCCTCCTGCCGGTCGCCTCCGGCGGCACGTGGGCTCGCTCGGAGCCGATCGTGCTTGGCGGGCTGGAGACAGCAGTGGTCTCGGCGGCCGCCTCCGCCTACACCATTGACGCACCGGCTCACGCCCGCGTGCTGCTGGCGCGGGTGCCCTGAGACAGCTCGGAGCGTCTCCCGAGGCCGCCCGGGCCGGGAGCGGCAAACCCGGATGAAGGCGCGATCTGGCGCGGTCGTGTAAGGTGCCCGCCGGGGAACCATGCGACGCACACGGGATCAACCGAAGAATTGCCGCCTCACGGCAGGCCCGCCCTGTCGTCCGCCGCGCGCCATGTGCCGCGGCCACCTCCCCGAACCGACCCGACCCGGCGCCCCCAGCGCCGATGGGTCCTCCCTCCTGCCGTCCGGCGGCGCAATCCATCGCCACCTCGCGCAACGCGCGGTGTCCTGGTAGAAGGGAGCACCTTTGCCCCGAAACGCACGCCTCAGGGCGTACCTTGTCGCGGCCACAGCGGCTGCGTTCCTCGTCTCCGTCGGGCCGGCCGCCCCAGCCGCCGTTGCCGCCACGCCGGGACCGACCACGGCGGTCACGGCGGCCCGGACCACCGCGTCCGTACCGACCGCCATCGCCCGGGCTGACCAGGTCATCGCGGTCGCGAAGTCAAAGCTCGGCGCACGATGGGCCTACGGAGCCGCGGGACCGGGCGCCTTCGATTGCTCGGGCCTCGTCATCTACAGCTTCAGCAAGGCCGGCGTTGCCAGCATCATCGGGTCCGGCCGCGCGCGGAGCGCTCGCGCGCTCTATGCGTGGTTCCGTGCCCGCGGCCTCGCCAGCACCACGGACGGGCAGCCCGGCGACCTCGTGATCTGGGGCGGTGGGACCCACGTGGGGATCTACCTTGGGAACGGCATGGCGATCTCGACGCTCCTGAACGGGGTCCGCATCCACTCGATCCGGGCCACCACCGCGCGGTTCACGGCCTTCCTCCACACCGGCCTCGCCACAACGGCGGCGGCAGCCGTCGCGCGCAGCGCGACGGCAACGGTGGCGGTGGCGAAGGCCGCGTCCGTCACGGCTCGCCGCGTCACGACCGCCGCGCTCCGCGTCCGGTCCGGTCCCTCCACGACATCGCGTGTGCTCTTCACGCTGGCCGGACACGCCAAGGTGGGCGTGGTGGGCGTCGCGAAGGACCACTCAGGTCGGACCTGGTACCGCGTTCTCGTCGGCGGCCGCCCCGGTTGGCTGGCCGGCTGGTACACGCGCGCGATCTGACCGCTTCGCCACCGCGCCGTCGCGCGAGCCCGCCCCGGATCCCCGGCGGCGGGCTCGCGCGTTAGGGGCGTGAGGCGGGCTCATGAGGGCGGCCTTGAGATCGCTGGCGCCGACGTCGATGCTCAGGGCGCGTGACGCGAAGGAGCCGTTCCCGTCGCCTCTCGGAGGTCGGCTAGTGCGCCGGGTGACCATCCGGTGGGAGGCCGAGCCAGGCGGGAGCCGCGGAGCCCGGCGGCGGGAGATGGTGGACGTCAGGGAAGATGCCGGCAGCGCACCCGCTCAGGAGCGCCGCCCCACGGGCACCCGCCTCGCCAACCGGCGGTGCCTCGAACGGGCCGACGATCTCGCCCTTGATGGACCGGATGAGCGGGTCACGGATCCCGCCGCCGGCGGCCACGAGTCGCCCCGTCGGGCCGACCGCCGCCTCGAGGATTTCGAGCAACCGCCGCGTCTCCGCCTGGATGGACTCGTGGGCCGCGCGCCAGACGAGCCCGGGCGTCACATCCTGCCCGATGCCCGCAAGCGTGGCCCGCTCTCCCGCGCCGTCCCGGACGGTGAGTCCGCCCGCGCCACTCGGGACAGCGAGAGCGGCTGCGTCGAGCTCCGCCCGGCCCGCTGCATCGACGCCGAGAAGGTCGGCGAACCGGTCGAGCACCGGGCCGCACAGCGAGCCGCACATGAGCGCCTGCTCCCCCGGCACGACGTGACGGCCGATCGCCAGCCCGGCGTGGACGAATGCGAGGATCCGATCGACCGGCTGCGAGGCCGGGACCGCCCGGATGAGCGCCTCGGTCGTTCCGCAGGAGTTCAGGACGTCGCCAGGCCGCATGGCGCCGACGCCCAACGCGACACACAGGTGGTCGTGACCGGCAACGGTGAGCGCGGCTCCGTCCGCCCGCGGCAGCAGGCCCGGCGTGACCCGCCCGACGAGATCCCCGGCCTGGACCAGCCGTGGGAGCAGGTCGGCCGGGGCGTCGGCCCAGGCCAGGCCATCCGCCCACCATCCACCGGTCGACTGGTCAAGCCAGCCAGTGCGCGACGCGAGCGAGGCTTCGGCCACTTCGTCGCCACCCAGGCCGCGCACGATCCACTCCTCGACGTTGAGCCAGCGACGCCCACGGGCCGCGGACGGGTCGTTGCGACGAAGCCAGCGGTACTTGAACACCGTCGGAAGCGGCCCGAGAGGGAGGCCCGTATGGCTGCTGAACCAGTCTGCCCCGCGCTCTGCGGCCAGCGCGGCGGCATCTTCCGTCCCGCGTGGATCGAACCACGAGATCCCCGGCACCACCGGCCGCCCGGCCGCGTCGAGCAACACCCCGGTCTCTGCCAACCCGGTCACCCCGACGGCCACGATCGGACCGCCCGGGGCCGCCTGGATCGCGGCAGCCGCTACGTCCAGGGCCGTTGCCAGGACCGCCGCCGGACCCATCTCCTGCCCCGCCGCGACCCGGAACCACGGGGTCCTCTCCCGGGCATGGGCGACCTCCCGGCCGTCCGGCGTGACGATGACCGCCTTGCAGAACGTGGTGCCCACGTCGATTCCCAGCAGCAGCGGATCCAAAGCCGTCCGGCCAGCGGCAGCGTTCGAGGTGGCTCTCACACGCCTCCTCCGTGATGCGCGATGTCCGCGATCGTGTCGCGCTGCTCCGGCCGCTTCGGGCCACCGAGGATCACCAGCGGCACGGGGCACTGCGCCGCCACCCCGGCGAACTCGTCGGGTTCACCCGCGCGATCCACCTGACGATCTCTGCGCCGACATCCGCGCCGACACGAGCGACAGGACAGCGCCCGGCGGCGCATCACCTCACGCTTCGCTGGATCGCGCCCAGAGGTTGATCCCGCTCTCCGTCGCGTAGCGATCGATGTCGGCGAGCTCCGTCGCAGAGAACTCGAGGTGCTGGAGGGCGGCGACGTTCTCTTCGAGTTGCCGCACGCTGGACGCCCCGACGAGCGCCGAAGTCACGCGTGGGTCGCGGAGTGTCCATGCGAGCGCCATCTGCGCCAGGCTCTGACCTCGACGCTTCGCGAGATCGGCGAGCGCCCGGACCTTGGCCAGGGTGTCGTCGCCGAGGAGCGTCGACGGGAGGGAGCCACCCGCCGCGCCACGCGAGCCGGCGGGGATGCCGTCGAGGTACTTGCCGGTCAGCAGCCCTTGAGCCAACGGCGAGAAGACGATGCAGCCGACTCCTTCGTCGCCGAGGACATCGAGCAGGCCCCCTTCGATCCAGCGATTGAGCATGGAGTAGGACGGCTGCGCGATGAGCAGCGGCGTTCCGAGCTCACGCAGGATGGCCACGGCCTCGCGCGTCTGCAACGCCGAGTACGACGAGATCCCAACGTAGAGTGCCTTACCCTGCCGCACCGCGGTGTCGAGGGCGACCATCGTCTCCTCGAGCGGCGTCGCCGGGTCAAACCGGTGGGAGTAGAAGATATCGACGTACTCGAGGCCCAATCGACGGAGGCTCTGGTCGAGGCTGGCGGTCAGGTACTTGCGCGAGCCCCAGTTGCCATAGGGTCCCGGCCACATGTCGTAGCCGGCCTTCGAGGAGATGACCAGCTCGTCCCGGTAGCCGCGCAAGTCCGCGGCGAGAACTCGACCGAAGTTCTCCTCCGCGGCACCGTACGGCGGCCCGTAGTTGTTGGCCAGGTCGAAATGGGTGATCCCCAGGTCGAAGGCCCGGAGAATCACCGCTCTCTGGCTGTCGATCGACCGATCGTGTCCGAAGTTCTGCCATAGCCCGAGCGACATCGCGGGCAGGTGAAGCCCGCTCCGGCCGGAACGCTGGTACAGCATGTGGTCGTAGCGGGTGGGAGCGGCAACGTACGTCATGAGCTTCATTCTGCCACTCCCGTCCTGCACCGGGTGCCCACCTGCCAACATCGGGTGACGCCGGACGCGGACGCCCCGCCGCAGCCCGTCACAGAGCGGCCCGCAGCTATGGCTGAGGACGCACGCGACCGTCACGGCCTGAGCCGGACCCGCGAGGCGCTCAGCTGCTCGCCCGCCTGCCTTCTTCTGCAGTTGGCGAGAGCCACGGGATATTGGTAGGGGAGCCAGGATTCGAACCTGGGACTCGGCGTGTATAAGACGCCTGCTCTCACCGCTGAGCTACTCCCCCACCGGGCCGTGCGAGCGTACACCGCCCCCGCCAGGATGTGCGACGATCCCGACGCATGCCGTCCCTTCGACCGTCGCTGAACCCCCGTGAGAAGCCGCCCACGCGCGGTCACGGGGAACCTCCGCCGATCGACCCGCTGGGCTGGTCCGACCCGGTACCTGCGCCACGGCGGGGCGTCTTCCCGCCGACACGGCGCGACTTCGCCATCGCCGGTGTGCTCCTCGTTGCGGGGATCGCGTGGGGGGCCGCGCTCCGGTTCGCGGAGAGCCTCCCGGTCGACTTCGGGTTCCTGCTCTTCCTGCTCCAGGCCGGCGTGGGCCTCGTCTTCATCATCGGCCTCGTCCTCCAGCTCCTCCTCCGGGGCTTCAATGTGGACCGGGTCGTGATCGTCGCAGGCCTCGTGCTGGGCGGCACCACGTGGGGCTTGGGAATCGGGCCGACGGTCGCTCCGGCCGTGACGGTCACGGGTACCTACGCGTACACCCCGGCCCTGCCGGCCGCGCCCGCCAGCGAAGGCGCCCTCGCCTGCGAGTGGGCAGAGGGCCGCTGGCGCGTTGGATCGCTCACGACGACCACCCCGATCGGCGGGCTCCCGACGGCCCACGTCCTGACCGTCAACCTCCTGAACCGCCAGGTCCAGCTCACGGACGGGGCGTCCTCCACGCTGCTCGCGATGGGCGATGCGGCCGTCGCGCCGCCACCCGACGAGACAGCGCGCGGCGCCGGCGACCGGAGCGGCGCCATCGCCATCGACCTGCTCCAGGTGAATCTTGCGGCAGGCTCGTCCGACGTCAACGAGGTTCGCGGCACGTTCCACTGGACCTGCCCCGGCCCGCCGGGCTGATCCGTCCCCTCTGCCAAGCGGGTTCGCCACCGCGGGCGTGTCGTCCCTCGCGCCTCAGCCGCTCGCGCTCCTCAGCCGGTCCCGCCGAGCTCCGTGACGCTGCCGCGCCGCGCCAGGCGCACGCCGAGGAGGACGCCGAACGCTGCCACGACCAGGATCGAGGCTGCCACGACGGCCGCGTCCGAGCTGGCCTGGAACTCCGAGTAGACGAGAAGCGGCAGCGTCTGGGTCCGGCCCTCGAAGTTACCCGCGAACATGATCGTGGCACCGAATTCGCCGAGCGCCCGCGCCCAGGCCATCACGAGCCCGGCCGCGAGCGCGGGTGCCGCGAGCGGGAGCGTCACGAACAGCGCGACGGCTACCTCTCCGCCGCCATCGACCCGGGCAGCGTCCTCCAGGTCGCGGTGCACGCTGCGGAGACCGGCGCGGGCGGCGCGGATGAAGAACGGCGCGGCCACGAACGTCTGGGCGATGATCACCGCGATGGTGCTGAACGGGATGCTGAGGCCCATGGCCGCCAGCGGCCCGCCCAGGACTCCCTGCCGGCCGAAGACGAACAGGAGCGCGAGCCCGGCGACCGAGGGCGGGAGGACGATCGGCAGGTCGATCAGGGTCTCGAGGAGCACGGCGCCGCGCGGCGGACGGCGGGCCAGAAGCCACGCGACGGGCAGCCCGAACAAGACAGCGAGCCCAAGGCTGGTGGCCGTCGTGACCAGGCTGAGCACGAGCGCGTCGAGTACCGCCCGGCCGGCCGCCGCATCGTCAAACCGTCCGACGGTCGCCGCCCGAACGAGCAGCGCGGCGATCGGGAGACCCAGGAAGAGCACCCAGCCGGCGGCGACGAAGCGCGGGAGCGCGCCGGCCAGGAGCGAGTCGCGACGATCTCTCGCGAAGACGAGGGTGGTCATGGCGGCGGTGCGAACCCGAACGGGGCAAGGACCGACCGGCCGTCCGCGCCCGCCAGCCACGCCACGAAGGCGGCGGCCGCGGCGGGGTCGTGCGCCTGCCGAGCGACCACGGCAGCGTACGCGGCGGTGACATTGACGCGATCGGGGAGCGGGATGCTGCGGACCGCGGCGCCGGCCGCGCGCGCGTCGGTTGCATACACGAACGCGGCATCGGCCTCACCCAGCACGACCTTCGCGACGACCGCGGCGGCGTTGTCCTCGCGGCTGACGGTGTTCCGCTCGACGGCGGCCGCGAATCCCGCCGGCGCGCCGGGCTCCGCGGCGAGATTCGCGATGACGCGCATCGCGTAGATCGCGATCGGCACGTTCGCGCTCGCGGTGAGCAGCGCGACGCCGGGGCGGGCAAGATCAGCCGGCGCCGCGATCCCGGCCGGATTGGCCGCCGGCACGATCAGGGCGAGGGCATTGCCGGCGAAGGGCGTGGCCGGGCCGATCGTCCGGCCGGCGTTCACGAGCTGGTCGGGGTTGGCGACGTCCGCGCTGGCGAAGACGTCGACGGGCGCGCCCTGTTCCACCTGGGCGCGAAGCGCGCTGGAGGCGTCGAACGAAAAGGTCAGCGCGACGCCCGGGTGCGTCGACGCGTACGCCGTCCCGGCCGCCCGGAACGCGTCCCGGAGCGACGCCGCGGCGAGGACCGTGAGCGTTGTCGCGGGCGCGGCGTGTCCACAGCCGGCAACGAGGAGGGCGGACGCGGCGACGAGCACGGACACGGCCCCGGTGGCCGCCCACCCAAGGCGAGCGGTTCCGGATCCACCCCGGATCAGCGGGGGACCTCGACGATCACGTTCGTCGCCTTCACGACGCAGATCGCCTCGTCGCCGACCGCGAGCCTGAGCTCCTCGACGGCTTCGGCGGTCATCAGGCTGACGATCCGATGCGGCCCCGCCACGACCTCGACCACGGCGGCCACGCCGTCCCGCTCGATCCGGGTCACGATCCCAGCGAAGCGATTGCGCGCCGACTGGGCGACGATCGGCCGATCCCGCGTGACCCGGCGCCGCTCCGCGAGGAGCCGTGTCACCTCGGCGATCGGGACCCGCCGCTGCCCGCCCTCAGTGCGCGTGGTCGCCAGCCGGCCCTCCAGCTCCCAGCGGCGCAGCGTCTCGACGCCGACGGCGAGCAACTCCGCGGCCTGGCCGATCCGGATCGTTGGCGTGCTCATCCCGCGGGATGATGACGCCGGGCGCGCGGCATGTCCAGACATACCGTCGCCGCGCGCGGGAACGGCGGCCGCCGGGCGGCTGGTCAGCCGCGGGTTCGGATGCGGTCGGTGAGCCCGCGCAGGCTCAGGCCGCGCGGAGGCATCTCCGGCGCGCGATCGTGCTGGCCGTTTCCGGACACCAGATAGCCGGGGTAACCACCGCCGGGGAGCTCGCGCCCCATGCCGGCGCGGGCTGGATCGAGGCCGCGGGACGCCCACAGTGCGTTGGCGAGGCGGCGCTCCTCCTCCGTCTGGTGGGTTGCCAGCGGGAGATCGTCCGGGTTGAGCGGACGTTCGGCCACGCCAGCCGGGCGCGGCGGGCGCGAGTACGCCGGCGCGCCGCGGAGGCTGGGAAGCGCGAAGAACGGATCCGGCTGGACAGCCACGTGAACTTCCTGATCGTGCGTTTGTTGGTCGGCCCGACGATAGTGCCGGGCACGGCGGAAGAATGCTCGACGAGGGTACTGCACACAACGCCAATAGTGCCAGCGCGAATCGCGAAGCAAACGCGGCAAGCGGTGCGCCGGCGCACCACTCGACCGACCCGGACCCGCGTCCGACGGCCTACCGCACGAGAAGCGGCTTTATCACCTGGAAGAGGACGACGAGCGCGAGGTAGGCGATCGGCACGGCGGCGAAGAGGCCGAGCGCCGCGCTCCACCCGCTTCGAACCCCGGGCCGGCCCGGCTGCGGCACCACGAGATACGTGATCCACGTCCCCAACCCCGTGACGGCGACGACGAAGGCGACGCCGGCCAGGGTCCGCAGGTCTCCGCCGGGAAGCCTGGCCCCGTTGCCGACAGCGAGGTCGTAGGCGAGGAACAGCGCGCCCAGCACGGCGGCGACGGCCACGCTGCTGAAGACGGCACGGAAGACGGGAGGGGGCGCATTGCGGAGCTGGCGCCGGCGAACCTCCAGCCAGGATCGCTGCCGGGCCGGGCGGGGATGCAGCTCGCTCACGTGGGCGGGCGCTCCAGGAACTCGATCACGGGGCGCGGGGGCAGCGATGCGGGCGTGTGGCGGGCGAGCTCGGCGACTGCGTCCAGGACCCGCCGGAGCTCCTCGTCCGTGGTGAAGAAGCCCACCGACAGGCGAACGGCGTCGAGGCCGGGGATCGGTCGCACGGTCGCAAAGACGCGGCGCGCCAGCTCCTCCGCAACGCGCTGCGCGGGCCAGCCGGGGAGGCGGAACGTGACGAGCGTCGCCATCCGGTCCGGGGGCGTCACGACCGCCACGCCCGGCATCCCCTGGAGGCGGACCGCCGCGCCGTGGGCGAGGCGCGCCGCGCGTGCGTGCGCCCAGGGCAGCCCGACATGCATCGCGAGCCACCCGGCGCTTCGGGCGAGGCCCACCAGCGACGGCGCGTGGAAGCCGGCCGCTTCGAACCGACGCGCATCCGGCCAAAGGTCGTCCCGGCCGCCGTGGTACGGGGCGGCGCTGAAGTATCCGCGCCCCGCCGGCAGGCTGGCGGCCGCGACGTCCCGGCGAACGATGAGCGCGCCGGTGCCCTCCGGGCCGAGCAGCCACTTCTGGCCGGGGACCGCATAGAACTCCGCGCCCAGGTCGTCTACATGCAGCGGGATCGCGCCGCCGGCCTGGGCGCCATCGATCGCCACGACGGCGCCGTGCGCGTGGGCTCGGCGCACGATCTCGGCGACGGGGAGGAGCGCCCCTGTCGTCCACAGCACATGGGAGAGCGCGACGAGCCGCACGCCCCCCTCGACGAGCTCGCGCTCGAGCGCGGCGAGCGTTCGGTCGTCGTCGCCGCCATCGCCGATCTCCGCGACACGCACGTCGACCCCGTGCCGGTCCCGGACGGCCGCCAGCGGGCCCAGCACGCCCGGGTGCTCGTGGTTCGTCGTGAGCGCGCGATCGCCCGACCGCCAGTCCAGCGTCCCGACGGCCAGGCCGACCCCTTCCGTCGTGGAGTGCGTCAAGGCGACGCCGTCCATGTCTGTGCCGAGGACCGCGGCGAGCGTCCCTCGCGCCTCCGCCATCCGGTCCAGCAGCTCCTCGTGGGCGTCGCGGGTGGCGCGGCCGAAAGCGACTTCCCGCTCTTCGGCCTGGCGCATCGCCGCCGCGCTCTCGGCCGGGATCGGCCCGCAGGTGCCGGTGTTCAGGTAGATCCCGGCCCGGGTGGCGGGCAGCGCAGCGCGTAGCGCGGCGAGCTTCTCGCGGTCAGCGGGCGTGTCGCGGTCGCCGGCCGTTTCGCGGTCGGGGTCGGCACGTCGTTGCGCCTCGGTCGGATCGTGCATGGGGTCCGTATGATAGGCGGCGATGGCCGGCGCCCACGTTCGACCCGAGCTCCTCGCTTCCCCCGACTGGCTGGCCGAGAACCTCGCCCGGCCGGAAGTCCGGATTCTCGACGTTCGCTGGCGTCCCGACGGGACCGGGCGGCTCGCCTTCGCCGCCGGCCACATCCCGAACGCGACCTACCTTGACTGGCACGCCGCGTTCGTCGATCCCGAAGACGCCGATAGGGTGCTCCTCCTCGCCCCGCCCGACCAGGTCGCCGCGGCCGTCGCCGGCGCCGGGATCGGCAACGGGAGCACGGTGGTGGTGTACGACGACACGGCCAGCCTGTACGCCGCGCGGACCTGGTGGAGCCTTCGCGCGTACGGCCTCGAATCCATGCGCATCCTGGACGGCGGGTATGGCGCCTGGGTCGCCTCGGGGCGTCCGGTCAGCCACGCGGCGCACGAGCCGGATCCCGCGGCGTTCACGCCACGGGCCCAGCTGCGGACCCGACTCACGACGGGTGACCTGCGGTCGCTGGTCGGGTCGCCCGGCGCCGTGATCCTGGATGCGCGCGCGCCCGCCGAATACCGGGGCTTCGAGGGAAATGCCCGGCGCCTCGGCCACGTGCCCGGCGCCGTCAACCTCCCCGTGGCGATGACGACCGAGCCGGGCACCGGGCGCTTCGAGGATGGCGGCACGCTGCGGGCCCTGATCGAAGGGGCCGGGGTGGCCTCCGGCCGCCGCGTGGTCTGCTACGACGCATCGGGCGTTGCCGCTGCGAAGCTCGCGTTCGTGCTGGCCCTCATGGGCCATGACGACGTGGCGGTCTACGACGGCGGCTGGGCCGACTGGGGAAGCCGCCTGGACCTTCCGGTCGACCGCTAGCCCGAACCGGGCGCGGGCGGTACGCGGTCGTCGGGGACGCCCGGCAGCCGGGTCGGCGACGCGGGTGGGCTGGCGGCGCCGATGCCGGCCCAGGGGTCGACCTCGCGGTATGGTGCCAGGATCTGGGCTCGCGCCTGGTTGACCGCGACCATCGCCGCGCTCTGGCGGCCCTCGCCCAACCGGTCCGACCAGAAGACGGCGTCGGTCACCGGCACGAATGGGGCCTGCAGCTCCGCGAGCGATTCCCGGAAGCTCCGTTCGGGCAGCAGGTGGACGTTCCCGATGACCCGGAACGGGGGAATGGAGACGAGGGCGCGCTCGGAGATCTTCTGCGTGCGGAGCTCCCGGATCGGCTCAACGGCCTGGAGGGAGACCGCGAAGAGGACCGACCCGAGGTTCACCTGGGCGAACTCCGCGCGCGTCGGCAGCTCGTTGGAGCCAAACTCCTCCAGCGAGACCTCCTCGAGGACGAGAAACGACTGGTCCGCGCCGTTGAGGATGTCGGTCACGCGATGCTGGCGCGTCTGGATCGCGCCGCGCACGATGAACTGCTCCGTGTAGAGCGTCATCGGGACGGTCCGGCTCAGTACTTCGAACGTCATGCGCGAAGTCTACGGAGAATCCCGCGCCGACGGAACCCATCAACTCGGTCGGCGGGACGGCGATTTTGGCCGGGACCGTGGGAGCCGGAGCTCAGGGCTCCGATGGGGATCCGGGCCGCGCTCCACGGGTGACCAGGTGCTCAGCGCCGTGCTGCAGCTCCCGCCAGAGCACCTCGACCGTGGCCAGCGTGTCGCAGTCCACCGCGGTCTTGTCCAGCCGCAAACGCGCGATCCGGGGGAACCGAAGGGTGAAGCCCGACCGGTGGCGGCCACTTCGCATGATCACGTCGAACGCGACCTCGACGACGACCGACGGCTCAACGCTCCGATAGCGCCCGTGCCGCGCCAGGGTGTGCTCCTCGAACCAGCGGGTGCGTTCCGCGATCTCCGCGTCGGTGAGACCGCTGTAGGCCTTCCCGATCGTGACGAGCGCACCCGTCGCGTCGTCGCGCACGGCGAACGTGTAGTCGGAGAGGACGCCGTGCCGCTTGCCGTGACCGAGCTCGACGCCGACCACGACGCAATCCAGCGTCGCGAGCGCCTTCTTCATCTTCAGCCAGCCGAAGCCGCGCCGTCCCGGTGCGTAGATGCTGGTCGGGTCCTTGACCATCAGGCCCTCGTTGCGGCGTTCGCGGGCGGCCGTGAAGACCTCCTCCAGCTCGTCGGCCGAGCGGACCCGGACGAGGCGCGAAAGCGCGAAGCGCACGGGCTCGGCCGCCGCCAGCCCCAACGCCTCCAGGCGTGCCCGACGCTCCGAAAGCGGCCGCCCCAGGAGCGGCTCCACGTCGCCACCCCGTGGGCCCAGCGCCAGCACGTCGAAGGCCACGTACGCGACCGGGACTTCGTTCCTGAGACCGGCGGACGGTTCCTTGCGGCCCAGCCGCCGCTGCAGCGCAAGGAACGGCAGGACGACGCCGTCGCGATACGCGAGCAGCTCGCCGTCGAGGATCCCGTCCCAATCGAGCTGCGCCGCGGACGAGACGACCTCCGGGAACTGTCCGCTCACGTCGTGGAGGTCGCGGCTGAAGAGCCTGGCCTCCGCGCCGCGTCGATGGAGCTGGACGCGGATCCCATCGTACTTGTCCTCCGTCCAGACCACGGGCCCGAGGCGCGCCATGATCTCTGCGGCGTCCTCGGCCGGGGAAGCCAGCATGAACCGGAGCGGCCGGAAGAGGCGCAGGCTGGCCGCGCCCAGCTGATCCTCGCGGGCCAGGACGGCCGTCTCCCCGATGTCGCCCGTGAGCATCGCCGCGTTCGCGACGTCCCCGGTCGACCGCCCGAACGCCCGCGCGATCGCCGCCTGGAGGAGCCCGTCGCGGAGCCCGATCCGGAGCTCGCCGGCAAGGATCTTGACGATGTACGTGGCGCTGCGCGGGTCGCAGCGCCGAAGCAGCGCCTCGAACGCCGCCGACTTCGCGGCCGGGCCCGGGGCAGCCTCGATGGCCGCGAACGCGGCCGTCACCTCCGGGACGCTCGGCGGCGACTCCGGGGGCCCGGACGGGTCGCGCGGCGGGGCGACTGCCCCGTCCCGCGCCGCGAGGACGTCGCCGACCGCGAGGCCGAGGTCGGAGTGGCGATCGTACGCAGCGGCCAGCTGGGCACGGTCCACTCCGGCAACCCGCGCGACAGCGTTGGCGATCGTGGCCCAGCCCAGGCCCGCCGACCGTGCGTCCGACTCGGCGAAGGCGCGGCCGGTGAAGAAGATCACTGCGTCACGAAGCGCGTCGGGCTCCACGTCACGCAGGTACTCCGCCAGGACGCGCGACTTCTCAGAGGTCCGGGTCGTCGCGGCGATCCGCTCGGCCACCTGGCTCCACCGGCGCATGGGCGGGATGGTATACGCTCGCAGGCATGCGAGCCCGGAGCTGGTTTCCCGCTGCGATCCCCGGTCGAACGGTCGTGCTGCGGCCGCACAACGGGCGCAACCTGCCCGACTTCAAGCGCTGGTACGGCGATCCGGAGGTCGCCCGATTGACGCGCTACCAGGAAGGGCCCATGCGGCCGGACGAGGTGGAACGGTTCTTCGAGGCGCGCGTCGCCGGCGTGGGCTCGCTCGCGCTCGCCATCCACCTCGCGGAGACGGACCGGCTGATCGGCACGTGCGCATTCAGCCAGCTCGATGGGGACAATGGGTCGGCGCTCTTCCACATCACGATCGGCGAGCCGGATTGCTGGGGCCGCGGCTACGGCTCCGAGGCGACGGCGCTGATGCTCGAGCACGCTTTTGGGCCTCTCGGGCTGCACCGGGTGGCGCTCGCCGTCTTCGAGTACAACGAGCGTGCCATCCGGGCCTACCGGAAGGTCGGCTTCTCCGTGGAGGGCCGATCCCGCGAGGCCATCTGGCGGGGCGACCGCTTCTGGGACGAGATCCAGATGAGCATCCTCGAGGACGAGTGGCGCGCGGGTCGCGAGCGTGCGCTCGGGCTGGCGCCCGCCCTGGAGCAGGCCCGCTGACGCGCCGGAGAGGGGATGACAATGGGGAGCACGGGAGCGGCCGCGGTAGCGGCCCGGAGCGCGTTTGCCGACCAGGTTGCCGCGAAGGGCCATGCCGTGGAGAATGCCCGCGCGGCGTGGGCCGGGCTCGAGGCCGCCTTCGCGGCCGGCGTCCTTCAGCGCACGCCGGCGCTCGACGCGATGCTGCACGACCTCGCGGTCGCGCTGGATGCCGACGTGGCGGCCGGCCAGCGGCTGGGTGGCAAGTCGGCCGAGGCCGCCCGATTCATCCTGCGCGCGATCGGCCACGAGCTGGCGGATGCGTGATGGGAACCCGCTGAGACGCTGCCGCTCGGCCCATCGTCCGCCGGCCCCCCTCCGGCCGGTGCATGGGGTAGGGTTCCCGCCACATACCGATTGGAGCCCAGCAGATGCCCGAGCAGGCCGCACATCGGGCCGCGATCGTCGAGTACCAACACGTCTCCAAGAGCTACGCCACCGCGAAGCTCCCGCGGAGCGCGCCGGGTGCCGTCAACGACCTGTCGCTGACCGTCCCGGCCGGCAAGATCTGCGTGCTCGTGGGCCCGTCCGGCTGCGGCAAGACGACCAGCCTGAAGATGGTCAACCGGCTCATCGAGCCGACGAGCGGCCGGATCCTGATCGACGGCGCGGACGTGGCCGGTCGCGACGCCACGGAGCTCCGGCGCGAGATCGGTTACGTCATCCAGCAGGTCGGCCTCTTCCCGCACCAGACCGTCGGTGCCAACGTCGCGGTCGTGCCGCGCCTGCTCGGTTGGCCGGCGGCCAGGCAGCGAGAGCGGGCCGAGGAGCTGCTGGCCCTGGTCGGGCTCGACCCCGCTCTCTACCGTGACCGCTTCCCCGCCCAGCTCTCGGGCGGCGAGCGCCAGCGCGTTGGCGTTGCGCGTGCCCTGGCGGCCGACCCGCCCCTGATGCTCATGGACGAGCCGTTCGGCGCCGTGGACCCGATCGTCCGCGAACGCCTCCAGAACGAGTTTCTGCGCCTCCAGGCCGAGCTGGCCAAGACAATCCTCTTCGTCACCCACGACATCGACGAGGCGATCAAGATGGGCGACCTCGTCGCGGTCATGCAGGCCGGCGGGCACCTCGAGCAGTTCGCGCCCCCGGCTGAGATCCTGGCCGCCCCCGCGTCGGAGTTCGTCGCCGACTTCGTAGGAGCCGACCGCGGCCTCAAGCGCCTCTCGCTGACGCGAGTGGGCGAGATGGCGCTCCAGCCGGTCGTGACCGCCCGGGCCGGCGACCCGGCCGGCGAGGCACGGGCCCGGACGTTCGCGGACCCGTTCCCGTACCTTCTCCTGCTGGACCCGTCGGACCGACCGCTCGGCTGGGTCAACCAGCGCCACATCCCCGGGACGGGCACCCTCGCGCGGTCGCTCGCGACACCGATGTCACCGCTGCTCGACCGTCGGACCACCCTCAAGGACGCGCTCTCGATGATGCTCGACGCGGACGTCCAGACGGGGATCGTCGTGGACCGTGCGGGCAGGCTCCGCGGCGTGCTCACCGTCGAGGCGATCGCGGCCGCGCTCCGTCCGAGCGCCGATCCCGAGGTCATCGCTGCCGGCACGTCCGGCGCCGGCTCGTGAGCCGCAGGCCGCCGGCAGGATGATCGACTGGGTCTGGCTGGCCGGCCACCTCGACGCGATCGTCTACCGGACGTGGCAGCACGTCTACCTTGCGGCGCTCGGGGTGGCGATCGGGTTCGCGATCTCGTTCGTCCTCGCCCTCGTCGCGGCCCGCTATCGCCTCCTCTATTCCCCGATCAGCGCGCTGGCCGGAATCCTCTACACGATCCCGAGCCTGGCGCTCTTCGCCGCCCTCATCTCCATCACCGGGTTCTCGGTCGTCACGGCCGAGGTGCCGCTGGTCATGTACACCCTGGTGATCCTCGTGCGGAACATCGTCGCCGGCCTCGACGGCGTCCCGGCCGAGGTCCTGGAGGCGGCCGACGGGATGGGCTACACGCGCCGCCAGCGGCTCTGGCGCGTGGAGCTGCCGCTCGCCGTCCCGCTCATCGTCGCCGGGCTCCGGCTGGCGACGGTCTCCACGATCGGCCTCGTCACGATCACCGCGACGATCAGCGACGCGTTCGGCGGGCTGGGCTACTTCATCCTCGACGGCTACCACCGCCTCACCTTCCTGACCGAGATGTACGCCGGGGCGCTTCCCTCGATCCTCCTCGCGCTGGGCGCCGACCTCCTGTTCGTCCGGGTGCAGCGACGCGTCACGCCCTGGGCCCAGGCGCGCGCGCTCGAGGCCTCCTCGTGAACCTCGTGACGGCGACTGCGGCCTGGCTCACGAATCCCGCCCAGTGGGCCGGCCAGTTCGGAATCCCGAACCGGCTCCTGGAGCACTTGCTGATCGCGAGCATCTCGCTGGCGATCGCGCTGCTCCTCGCTCTCCCGGCGGGACTCGCGATCGGCCACACGGGACGGGGCGCGGGCGTCGCGGCCAGCGTGGCGAACCTCGGGCGCTCGCTGCCCTCGCTCGCGGTCATCGCGATCGCCATCCCCGTCACGGTGCTCATCGACCCGGTGGTCGGCGGGGCCTTCCTGCCGACGCTCGTGGCGATGGTCGTGCTCGCCGTGCCGCCGATCCTCGTGAAT
>JADGQG010000016.1 GCA_017882025.1 Chloroflexota bacterium | reverse complement strand
CTCCGTGCCGGCGAGGAACTCCGCCACCGGAGCATCGTCGACTCCGTGTTCGCGGGTCGCATCGTGGGCACGACCACGGTCGCCGGGCGGGCGGCAGTCATCACCGAGGTGGAGGGGCGCGCCCACCTGACCGGGCGCCACGAGTTCACCCTGGACCCGGCCGACCCAATCGGGACCGGCTTCCTCCTCCGGTAAGCCGCGCCGCCCTGTCCGCCCCGGCAGCCCGGTGGTGGATCCGGCAGCCTGGGTAGTGGACGCGGCGTGGGATGATCGCGGGACGACCGCCGGGGGCGACGCCCGCGGGGACGCAAACCACCGGGAGGGAGCAGCGTGAAGGGGTTCATCGGCAGCCTTATCGCCGCGGGCATCGCCCTCTGGGTCGCCGCGCGGGTCGTCCCGGGGATCACGATCCCATCGTCGGCGTTCGCGAAGCTCCCGGCCGACCTCGTGACCTTCGGGATCGTGGCGCTCGTCTTCGGCGTGGCGAACGCCTTGGTCAAGCCGACGGTGAAGATCATCTCCATGCCGATCTCGCTGCTGACCCTCGGGCTGGCCGGGGTCGTGCTGAACGCGGTGCTCTTCCTGGGCACAGCCTGGATCTCGAACCAGATGGGCGGCAACATACGGGTCGGTGACTTCCCACCACACCTGCTGACCCAGGCGACGCTCGTGGCTGCGTTGATCGGCTCGATCGTCGTCGGCATCGTCTCGGCCCTCGCGCGCATGGTCATCCCGGACTGACGGCGTGGACCCGGCGCCGCCCGGCGAAGGTCGCGACCGGCTGGGGGTCCTCGCGCCCGCCCTTCGGGAGATCGCGCGACGGTACGGCACGCCGGCCTACGTCACCGACATCGCGTCCGTGGAAGCGGCCGCGGCGGCCGTCGGCTCGGCCTTCCCGGCGCCCTGGGAGCGACGCTACTCGCTGAAGGCAAACGACCTCCCGGCCCTGGTGGCACGCCTCGCCGGGCTGGGGTTTGGCGCGAACGTCGTTTCGTGCGGGGAGTGGGCGCTCGCAACGCGGGCCGGCGTCCCGAACGCCGACATCACGCTGGAGGGAATCGGCAAGACCGACGCGGACCTCCGGGCGGCCGCCCGGGCCGCCGCCGCCGGCGTGCCGCTCCATTGGGTCGCGCTGGAATCGGCGGACGAGGCCGCCGCCCTGGCGCGCGCCGTCCGGGCGATCGACGACCGGATGACGGCCACCGCGCGCGCGGCCGCGTCAGGGCAGGTGCCCACCGGCCGAGGCCCCGCAGTCGGCGACGCTCGACTCCGCGTGGACGTGCTCCTCCGGCTCAATCCCGAGGTCGACCCCGAGACGCACCGAGGCCTGGCGACCGGCGCGGCCGTCTCGAAGTTCGGACTCACCGCGGACGAGATGGCGGCCGCGCTCGATGCGGGCGGCGGGCCGGACGGGCCGCTCCGGTTTCGCGGCCTTCACCTCCACGTCGGATCGCAGCTGGGCGCCGCCGGTGCGTGGCGGGACGCGGTCCGACGGGGGCTCGCGCTGCTTGCGCTCCTGCGCGGCGGGCTGCCGACATTCGACACGCTCGACGTCGGCGGCGGCTTCCCCGTCGCGCCGCTTGGCGTGCCGGTGCCGGACCCGGGCCGCTTTGCCCAGGAGCTCCCCGCGCTCCTGGCGGCCATTCCGGCGGACCGGCGCCCGGACCGCCTCGCGGTCGAGCCCGGCCGCGTGCTGGTGGCGCGCGCAGGTTGGATCGTGGCGCGCGTCCTCCACGTCCGAGAGCGGATCGGGCCGCCCGGCGAGCCCGCCCGGCTGGACCGGTCCGGACCGCTCAGCCTTGCTCTGGTGCCGCGCGAGGCGCGAACGGACGATCGCGCGGAGCGGCTGGTCGTGATCGACGCGGGGATGACGGAGCTGGTGCGGCCCGCGCTCTACGGCGCCGAGCACGCGGTCGTTGCGCTCACCTCGCGGGGACGCGCCGTGGCCTCGGCGCTGGAGGCGGTCCAAACCGGCAGGTCCGCGGCCTGGGGCGCGGCGGCCGCCGATCGAGACGCGATCCGCGCCGCCCGCCAGGCGGCAACCGGGCACTCGCAGCGGCTCGACGAGGCGAGCACGGGGACCGGCTGGCCGCTCGTGCGCGTTGACGGCCCGATCTGCGAGTCGACCGACACGTTCGGCGAGCACCGGCTGCCGCCGCTCCGGCGGGGGGACCTGGTCGCGATCCGCGACACGGGGGCGTACGGCGCCGCGATGCGCTCCACGTACAACGGCCGGCCGCGGCCGCCCGAGGTGTTCGTAGAGGTCGACGGCTCGCTGACGCTCGCCCGTCGGCGCGGCGGACTAGCCTCGCTCGGCTGACGGCCGTCGGAAGCGGGCCCCGGCTGGTCGGCCGCGCCGCGCACGGTAGGATGGCCGGATGAGCGAGGGTGGAGATCCCGGGCAGATCCGCACGTCGGAGCGCGACCGGTTCCGGGCGCGCCTGGCCGGCCGGCCGCTCGTCGCCGACGGCGCCACCGGCACGCTCCTCTTCTCACGCGGAATCCCGCAGCGCGCCTGCCTCGACGAGCTGGTCCTCTCGCGGCCGGACCTCGTGGGCACGATCCACCGTGAATACCTCGACGCGGGCGCGGACATCGTGGAGACGGCGACCTTCGGCGCAAACCGCATTCGGCTCGCGGGCTGGGGCTTCGGCGATCTCACCGCGCGGCTGAACCGGCGGGCAGCCCAGCTCGCGCGCGAGGCCCGTGACGTTGCAGGGCGCGATGCCCTGGTCGCGGGGTCGATTGGACCCCTGGGCCGTCCCGCCCACGGCGACCTGGGTGTGGGCGACGCGGCCGCCCGGGCCGCGTTCCGCGAGCAGCTCGACGGGCTCCTGGAAGGCGGGGTGGACCTGCTGATCCTCGAGACATTCCACGACTTCGACCAGCTCCTCCTTGCGATCGGCGAGGTCCGGGCCGCGACCGGCCTGCCGGTCATCGCGTCGATGACGTTCGGCGAGGAGCTGGTCCTCGCCGACGGCCGGACGCCGGAAGTCGCGGCAGCGGTGCTTGCCGGTGCCGGCGTTGATGCGCTGGGGGTCAACTGCGGCGTGGGCCCCAGCGCCTCGCTCGACGCGCTGGGCCGGATGGACCCGGGACGCCACGGGCTGCCGGGCTCGTTCATGCCGAACGCGGGGCTGCCGCAGCGGATCGAGGGCCAGTTCGTCTATGCCGCGGACCCGGCGTGGTTCGGCGAGGTCGTGCCCCTCGCGCTGGCGGCCGGTGCGCGGATCGTTGGCGGCTGCTGCGGGACCACGCCGGCGCACGTCGCCGCGATGCGAGCGGCGGTGGACCGGTCGATCTCTGCAGAAGGCGCATCCGGCGAGCCAACCGAGCGCACGACGCGGCGGCCCGCGCTCGTGGAGACGCCGCGTGCCACGCCTCCGACCGGGATCGAGCCCGCTGCGGTCGACGTCCCCGCCCCGACCGCGCTGCTCGGGAAGCTCCGGGCCGGGGCCTACGTCATCTCCGTGGAGATCGATCCGCCCCGCTCGATCCGGATCGAGCGGACCGTGGACGCGGCGCGCCTCCTCGCCGCGGCCGGGACCGACTGCGTCAACATCAGCGACTCGGCGATGGCGCGCGTCCGCATGGGGGCCCTGGCGGTGGCGTTCGGGATCCAGCACGACCTGGACCTCGAGTGCGTCGTCCACCTCACGACCCGCGACCGGAACCTGATGGCCCTCGAATCGGAGCTGCTCGGGGCGCACGCGCTGGGCGTCCGGAACATCCTGGCCCTCACCGGCGATCCGCCGCGCGTGGGCGACTACCCCACCGGGACGGGCGTCTGGGACGTCGACTCCATCGGCCTGGTACGGATCCTCGCCCGGCTCAATCGCGGCGAGGACGAGGCCGGCGCCCCGATCGGCGGCCGGGCCGGCTTTACCATCGCCTGCGCCCTCGACCCGACGGCCGAGAATCCTGCTCGCGAGTGGGACCGGCTGGCGCAGAAGCTCGAGGCAGGCGCGCAGCTCGTCATGACGCAGCCGCTCTTCGACGCGGCGCAGGTGGAGGCGATGCTCGCCGAGGCACGGCGCCGCTTTGGGCCGGGCGGCTTCCCTGTCCCGCTGCTCCTCGGCATCCTGCCGCTCCAGTCGAGCCGGCACGCCGAGTTCCTCCACCACGAGGTCCCCGGGATCACGATCCCCGAGATGACGCGCGCGGCGATGCGGGCGGCCGGCGAGGCGGCCGCTGAGGTCGGCCTGGAGACGGCGCTGGCCCTGCTTCGCGACGTGGGGAGCGCGGTGGCCGGCACCTACGTGATGCCGTCGTTCGGGCGCTACGAGCAGGTCGCGGAGCTGGTGCGTCGCCTGCGGACCGAGATGCGACCGGCCGCGGCCACCCCAGGTTTCCGGGCCCAGCGCCCGGCCGAGGACCACGCCGCGCCGCCTGCCGCGCTCGGCTAGACTCAACCCATGGGAGCCACCGACACGATGGAGCTGTTCTTCGAGCAGCTCAACGGGGGATCGCGCGAGGGCGCGGTCGCGCTGATGGACGAGCGGATCGAGATGCGGATCCACGTCGGCGAGAACGCTCGGACGCTTCGCGGCCTGGACCAGGTCAGCGGCTGGTTCCTTCGCGCCGACGCCGGCCTGAAGATGATCCCGGGTGCCGTCCAGGACATGGGGAACACGTACCAGGCGGACCTCCTCGTCGTGAGGCCCGGCGCCGAGTCCCAGCACCTCGATGCCGCGTTCCGCGTCGAGGCCGGCAAGATCACCTCGATCAACCTGACGCCGCGTCGCTGACGCCGCGCGGCTGCGCAGCTCAGGCCTGGAAACCCCGGCGCCCCCACGCGATGGCTACGGGGCCGGCGTGATGGCCCCGTTGGTGATCGCCGGCTCCACCGGTGGCGGGATCACGAGCTGAGCGCCGAGTGCGAGCTTGTCCGGGTTCTTGATCTGCGGGTTGGCCTTCACGATCTGGTCAACGGTGACCCCGTACTTCTTGGCGATCCGCGAGAGCGTGTCGCCCGCCGCGACCGTGTAGACGGTCGGGCTGGCCGACGCCACGGGCGACACAGAGGACGCTGCGGACGCGCCCGGCGAGGCGCTCGCGAGCGGCGCCGGGCTCGCCGTTGCGCCGCCATCGCCGCCGGTGAGGCTGCGGAACAGGAACGGCGTCGCGAAGAGCGCGATGCCGACGATGAGGACGATCAGGCCGTAGAGGAGCGGGCGCGGGAGCGCCGCAACCCCACCGCCGCTCGACTTGAGCGACGGGTAACCCTCGAAGCGCCGCGGTCGCTCCCACGACGGCGCCGCGGGATCCACGACGGCCCGGTCCGGGACGCGCTCGACGGCACGGACCGGGGCGCGCTCGATCGCACGCTCCCGGTCGCGGTCGCGCCCCGGCACCCGCCGCGAGGGATCGCCCGGCGTGTAGCCCACGGCCTCCCCACGCGACGGCTCGGCGCGCGGAGTGCCGCGCGAAGCGTCCAGGTCGGCGGGCAGGAATGGGGCCCGGTCCGCCCGGTTGGGTCGTGACGCGCGACCGGCAAGGAACGCCGGCGCGGCCTCCTCCGGCTGGACGAAGTCCGGTTCGCGATCCACATCGGGGGGTGGCTGGACCGACCGGGCCAGCTCGTCGTCGGCCGGGCCGGCGGAAGCTGCGAGGCCGCCGAGCGCCGAGCCCGACCAGGCACCGAGGCCGGGGCTGGCCGCTGCATCCTCGTCGATGGGCCTTTCGGGGCCGACTCCGGGGCCGGCGGCCGAGCCCGCGTTGGGAGCCCACGGCGGCGGCGCCGTCCAGTCGGCCCGTCGCGAACGTGGCGGCATCCCCGGCGCGTCCTGGGGCGCGCTCGGTCCGCCCGCCGCGTCGCCGGATCGCTCGGCCTGTCGTGGCGCCGTTGGCGTCTCACGAAGGGTCCGGATCGGCTCGTCCTTCGGCGGTGCGGCCTCGCGCCGCGCCCAGTCCATGAACGTCGGGCAGCCGGGGAAGGAGGACGAGAGGCAGTAGGCGGCCTGGTGGGCGAGCGCCCGGGACGCGGGCGGGCTTTCCGCGAAGCAGCGATGCCGATGATCTGGCGCGTCGGACCGGTGGTCCCGGTCGTCGTCGAGTGCAACGAACGGACAGACGACCTGTCGCTCGGTTCCAATGGCGCTGCGCTCCGTCATGCCGTCGATCATACCGGGGATGCCATCGCTCAAGCTTGCCACGCGCGATTTGCAGACCGAGCGACTGCTCCTACCCCCGGCGGCGGTAGGTCCAGATGGCCAGCGGGGCGAAGACCGCGACGATCCCGGCGATCCAGCCCAGCGCGAGGAGCACCATCCCGGCGTCGGCCGTGCCCAGGATGAGCCCGCGGGCGGCGTTCACGACAACCGTGACCGGGTTTGCCTCGGCGATCGGGCGCAGCCAGTCCGGCATCGTGGCCACTGGTACGAAGGCCGAGCTGGCGAACGTGAGCGGGAAGACCGGGATGAAGATCGCCCCCTGGGCGGCCTGGGCGGACTTCGCACGGAGGCCGATGTTCGCCGAGAGCCAGCTGATCGAGTAGCCGAAGAGGGTCACGAGCACAAGGGCGAGGACGAGCTCCCCGACGCTGCCGGTGAACCGGAAGCCGATGAGGAATCCGACCACCGTCATGACGGCGACGGTGTAGGCGTTGCGCAGGAGGTCCGCGAACGTCCGCCCGATCAGCACGCCGGAGGGCGCCATGGGGAGCGAGCGGAATCGGTCGATGATCCCCTTCTGGAGGTCTTCGGCGAGGCCGATCGCGGTGCCCGTGCCGCCAAAGACGACGGTCTGGACGAAGATTCCGGGCATCAGGAACGTCACGTAGTCGATGCCCGGCGTCTTGATGGCGCCGCCGAAGACGAACGCGAAGAGCAGCACGAACATGATCGGCGTGATCGTGTCGACGACGAGGAGCTGCGGGTTCCGGACGACCGCCAGCATGTTCCGCCAGGCGAGCGTGATCGAGTCGGTGACGATCCACATGGCCCGGCGATGGCTCTGCGGGATCGGGCGGCCTGCGGTGGCCGATGCGGCGGGGGCGGTCATGCGGCGTTCCTCTTCGCGGGGCGGCCGAAGCGGCGGCGAGGGCCGGGAGCCCCAGCGTGGCCGGTGCCGTCGGTCGGGAACCCGTCCTCGGCGCGATGGCCGGTGAGGGCCAGGAAGACATCGTCCAGGCTGGGCCGGTGGAGGGAGAGCTCCGCGATCTCCAGGCCGGCCCCGTCGATCCGGCGGACGACCTCGGCGAGGGTGCCGGCTCCGTGGTGGACGGGGAGGTGGATACGACCCTCGCCGGCGTCTGCCCGCGGGTCGGCGGCCGCAAGTGGGCGGAGGAGCTCCAGCGCTTCCCCGGTCCGCTGCGGATCGGCGACCCGGACGTCCACGACGTCCTCGCCAAGGCGATCCTTCAGCTCGTTCGCGGTCCCCTCGGCGATGAGGAGGCCGTCGTCGATCACGGCGATCCGGTTCGCGAGGCGGTCGGCCTCTTCCAGGTACTGGGTGGTCAGGAGGATCGTCGTCCCGCCGGCGACCAGGCCCTCGATGACGTCCCACAGCCCGAGGCGGCTGGCCGGGTCCAGCCCGGTCGTCGGCTCGTCCAGGAAGAGGACCTCCGGGCGGCCGACCAGGCTCGCCGCGAGGTCCAGGCGGCGACGCATGCCCCCCGAGTAGGTGCGGGCGGGTCGGCCGCCGGCGGCCACGAGGTCAAAGGTCGCCAGCAGCTCGTCTGCGCGAGCCCGTGCCGCGGGCCGGCCGATGTGGAGCAGCCGGCCGACCATCTCCAGGTTCTCGTGGCCAGTCAGGTTCTCGTCCACGGCCGCGAACTGGCCGCTGAGGCCGATCGCCGCGCGCACGGCGTCCGGCTCGTGCAGGACGTCGTGGCCGGCCACCGTGGCGCGGCCCTCGTCGGGGTGCAGGAGCGTGGTCAGGATGCGGACGGCCGTCGTCTTCCCGGCGCCGTTGGGGCCAAGGAGGCCAAGGATCGTCCCGGCCGGGACGGCCAGGTCGATCCCCCGCAGGGCGTGCACGCTGCCGTAGGACTTGCGAAGGCCCTCGGCGGAGATCGCGAGCTCAAGCATGAAATCCTCGTGGTCCGGCGTGCGATGTTTCGCCGCCAATCATTCGTTCGGGCGACAGGGTCGCACGGATGTCCATCGACCGGGCTCCCATGTGCAGTCCCGAAGCGAGCCGCATGACGAACCGTCATGACGTGGGGGTGCCGGGACAACAGACTGGCACATGCCTCCGGAACGACTCAGGCGCGTTCGCCAGGCCGGCGAGCTGCGGGCAACCTGCACAGGAGAACAGACATGTTGCAGCCTCTTTCGACGTCGCGCCGGAGCAGTCGGGCGCGGTCAAGGCCCTTCCGGTTCGCCGCCATCCTCGCCGGCGTGGGCCTCCTTGTCGCAGCCTGCGGCACGAACGCCGGCAGCACCGCGCCCGGCGGATCGGGCAGCACCGCGCCCGGCGGATCGGCCAGCCAGGCAGCTGGCAGCCAGGCGCCCGCCGTCAGCCCGGCGGCCTCGGTCGGCGGAACGCTGACGGTGTGGGCGATGGGCAATGAGGGGGTCAAGCTCAAGGACCTGGCCGCGACGTTCATGAAGGACAACCCGGGCACCACGGTCAACGTGACGCCGGTCGACTGGGGCCAGGCCGTCGCGAAGCTCACGACCGCGATCGCCGGCCACCAGACGCCCGACGTCAGCCAGATGGGCACCGACATGATGGGCCAGTTCGCGGCCACCGCGGCCCTTGAAACCGTGCCCGCCACCTTCCAGGCGAGCACGTTCTTCCAGGCCGCCTGGAATACGAACATCGTCAACGGCACGGTGTACGGGGTGCCGTGGTACGTGGAAACCAGGCTCCTCTACTACCGCACCGATATCGCGACGAAAGCCGGCATCAGCACGCCGCCCGCGACATGGGACGACCTCATGACGATGGCCACGGCGATGAAATCCAAGGGCGGCGCGACCTGGGGAATCGGGCTGGGCGCCAAGAACTGGCAGGAATACTTTCCCTTCCTGTGGTCGAACGGCGGCGACGTCATGGACGCGCAGGGCAAGTTCCAGCTGAACAGCCCACAGGCCGTTGAAGCCCTGACGTTCTACGAGTCGTTCTTCAAGGCAGGCCTGACCCCGAAGTCGGTACCCGCCAACTTCGACATCACGCCCGCCTTCGTTGCCGGAACCCACCCGATGTTCTTCTCCGGGCCGTGGCACATCGGCCTCCTCAAGACCGCTGGCGGCGCGGGCTTCGATGCCAAGTGGGCGCTCGCCCCGATGCCCAAGAAGGTGACCGCGACCTCGTTCATCGGCGGTGGCAACCTGGTCGTCTACAAGGACAGCAAGAACAAGGACCTGGCCTGGAAATTCGTCCAGTACCTCACCGACCCCAAGACGCAGGTCGCCTGGTACGCCGACGTGACCGACCTGCCGGCCGTCCAGGCGGCATGGGACGACCCGACCCTCAAGAACGACAAGAACGTTGCCTTGTTCGGCCAGCAGCTCAAGGACACCAAGGCGCAGCCGGCGATCTCGACGTGGAGCGAGCTGGCCACAGCGCTCAACGGCACGCTCGAGAAGATGACGAGCGGCACCCTGGACCCGAAGGCCGCGGCCGACGAGATGCAGAAGGAGGCCGAGACGATCGGGGTGGGCAAGTAACATGACGGTTCCTGCGCTCGCCCAGCGCAGAGCGGCGGAGGCGGCCCCACCCGCCTCCCGCCGGCCCTGGCGGGACGACCTTGTCGGCTGGACGTTTGCCGCCCCGTTCGTGATCCTGTTCGGGATCTTCCTCGCCTTCCCGATCCTGGCGTCGTTCGTCCTGAGCTTCACGAGCTTCGGCCTGAAGGATCTCGCGAACCCGGTCGGCTCGACCGTCGTCGGGCTCAAGAACTACGTCGACCTGTTCAGCGACCCGGTGTTCTGGACGGCGCTGTTCAACACCTTCTACTTCGTGATCGTCGGCGTGCCGCTGACGCTCGTCTTCGGGCTGTTGATCGCGACGGCGCTGAACCGCGGGGTGTCCCGCTTTCGAACGGTCTTCCGGGTCGGCTACTACCTGCCGGTCATCACGAGCATCGTCGCCATCGCGGTGGTCTGGCGGTTCCTGCTGGATCCGGACGTCGGGCTGATCAACATGGCCCTCGGCGGCCTGGGAATCAACGGACCGGCCTGGCTGGCCGACCCGGTGCTGGCGATGCCATCGATCATCGCGATGGCCGTCTGGCGCAACCTCGGGTTCGCGATGATTGTCTTCCTGGCCGGCCTCCAGGCCATCCCGGCGATGCTCTATGAGGCGGCCGCCATCGACGGTGCCGGTCGCTGGCAGGGGTTCCGGTACGTGACCCTGCCGATGCTCCGGCCGACCATCCTGTTCATGACGGTGATCACGACGATCGGCTACCTCCAACTCTTCGAGGAGCCGTTCGTGATGACAAACGGCGGGCCGCTCGACAAGACGCTCTCGATCACGATGTACATGTACCAGCAGGGCTTCACCTTCTTCCACCAGGGCTTCGCCTCGTCGATCGCGTACGTCCTGTTCGTCATCGTCGCGTTCGTCGCCTTCCTCCAGTTCAAGTTCCTCCGGTCGGACGAATGAGCGAGGTGGATCGATGACCGCCGCGTCGGCTCCCGCTCCGGCCCTGGCGCGCCCCGCTCCGGGAGGCGGCCGGACTTCGCCGAACTTGTGGATCTACGTCCTGCTCGTCGGTGGGCTCGTGCTCATGGTCGGGCCGTTCCTGTGGATGCTCCTCGGCTCGATCAAGCCGCAAGCGGACTTCCTCCGCGCGCCCACGCTCATGCCGTCGACGCCGACGACCGACAACTATCAGCGGCTCTTCGATCAGCTCGACTTCCCGCGGTTCTTCTTCAACTCGTCGGTCATCGCGCTGGCGGTGACGGTCGGCAATCTCGTCTTCTGCCCGATGCTCGGATACGCGCTCGCCAAGCTGCGCTGGCGGGGCAAGCGCCTGATCATGGGCCTCGTCCTGGCCACGCTCATGGTGCCCGCCGGGATCACGCTCATCCCGAACTTCATCCTGATGAGCTCGTTCGGGCTCGTGAACAGCTACCCGGGCCTGATCCTGCCCTTCCTCGCCGGACCGTTCGGCGTCTTCCTCATGCGCCAGTTCATGTTCGGGGTCCCGAACGAGCTGCTCGAGGCGGCCCGCATGGACGGAGCGAACGAGTACCGCGTCTTCTGGGCGATCGTCGTACCGATCGCCGCGCCGGTCCTGGCGACGCTCGGGATCCTGACGTTCCTGGGCAACTGGAACAGCTTCCTCTATCCGCTGGTCATGGCCCAGTCACCCCAGATGTACACGCTGCCGGTTGCGCTGGCCACATTCGCAACGGGCCAGTACCAGGCCGACCACGGAATGCTCATGGCGGGCTCGGTGATCCTCGTCGTGCCCGTGCTGATCGTGTTCATCGTGTTCCAGCGCTGGATCACGGAGGGCATCGCCACCACCGGTCTCAAGGGCTGATCAGCCGTTCGACAGGCGCCAGGGCGCTCGGGAAACACTGGAGGTTTCGACATGCCCACACGCCGGCGCGTTCACCGGCCTCTCGCCTTCTTCGTCGGCCTGCTTGCAGCGGCGCTCGCACTGCCGACGATCTCGCTCGCCGCAGTCCCGGCCTCGAGTCCGGTTGCGGATTCGGCGGCCGTCAGCCTGGCGACGACACGACCCGCCGAACGGGTCACGCTCCTCCGCTATGCCCGAGACACGTGGGCGTCATTCGTCGCGATGACCGATCCGAAGAGCGGCCTGCCGGCCGACAGCCTGTCCTCGAACGGCACGACGAGCGTCCAGACGTCGACCACCAATATCGGCGCCTACATGTGGAGCACGGTCGTCGCCGACCAGCTCGGGATCATCACCCACGCCGAGGCGGTGACGCGGCTCGACAAGACCCTGACCACGCTGGCAACGATGGAGCGCGACCAGACGATCGGCGCCGACGGAAAACCCAGCGGCCAGTTCTATAACTGGTACGACCATACGACGGGGGCGAAGCTCACGGTCTGGCCGCCCAGCGGAGCGGTGCTCACCCCGATCCTGTCGTCGGTCGACAACGGCTGGCTCGCCACCGGGCTGCACGTCGTCGCCACGAGCGTGCCCGAAGTCTCGGCCAAGGCCAAGGCGCTGTTCGACAGCATGCATTTCGGCTTCTACTACCGGCCGGCCGCGAACCGGATCGCCTTCTACTACGCGCCGGACGCGACCCTGCCGCCGCTTTTCGACAGGTCGCCGTGCTGCTACGACACGATCGTGAGCGAGAGCCGGATCGCGAGCTACATCGGAATCGCCACCGGCGAGATCCCCGCCAAGGAGTACTTCGGCTCCTGGCGGACCTTCCCGGCCACGTGCGACTGGAGTTGGCTGGAAACGCAGCCCGTCGGCTTCACTCGGACCTATCTCGGCGTGAGCGTCTTCGAAGGCGCCTACCAATACGATGGGATGCGCATCGTCCCAGGTTGGGGGGGCAGCATGTTCGAGGCGCTCATGCCGGCCCTGTTCGTGCCAGAAGACAAATGGGGGCCGAACAGCTGGGCGATCAACCATCCCCTGACCGTGGCCGCCCAGATCCATCACGGCCTTGTTGACGCCGGCTATGGCTACTGGGGCTTCTCGCCGTCGAACACCCCGGAGGGCGGCTACGCGGCCTACGGGGTCGACGCAATCGGCATGGACCCAACCGGCTATGCCTCGAACGAAGACAACACGCTCGTCGATCATGGATTCGGCACCTGCCCGGGCCGCCCGGCGAAAGCCGACCCGCCGCCTTCGGCGTACAAGAACGGCGTCGTGACGCCCCACGCATCGTTCCTGGCCCTCCCCTGGGCGCCGAACGCGTCGCTCGCCAACCTCGCCGCGCTCGAGAAAAGCTTCCCCATCTACGGCAAGTGGGGGTTCCGTGATTCGGTGAACGTCGGGACCGGCAGGGTCTCGGACGGCTACCTCTCTCTGGACCAGGGAATCATCATGGCCGCGATCGGCAATGAGCTGAACCACGACATGCTTCAGCGAGCGTTCGCAACCCAGCAGTTCAAGCAGGCGCTCCAACCCGTGATCTCCATCGAGCAGTTCAACGCCGGCCCACGCGACCGCGTCGCTCACCTCGACCACCCGTAGGGCCTGCCGCCAATGCCGAAACACCGACCCCCTGGCCGATCGGCGGGCCACACCCCGCCGGAGACCGGGGGGCCATCAGCCAGCTCCGCGCGAATCGCCTGGTTCGCGACGCTCGGCGCCCGGACCGAACGCGACCGACCGGCGCGGCCGATCTCGCTCCCGCCCCCGGACCACGTTCAGGCGGTCCACGGGCGTGGCCAGGTCACGATCGAGTGGTCGCCCGTGCAGGGCGCGGCCGGCTACCTCGTCCATCGGGGCCCGGCCGCTGACGGTCCGTTCGAGCCCATCGACCAGGGCGGCGGCGACGTCCTCGCGGTCCCGCACGGCCCGTACCTCGATACAACGCGCCCGCCCCGGACGAAGGCCTGGTACGCCGTCTCGAGCCTGCCCACGATCGAGGCGGAAGGCGGCGCGCTCTCGCGGCCGGTCGCCCCCCGGGCAGGCCCGTCGGACGCCGCCGTCGCGATCCGCGTCGACGCGAGCCACTTCGTGGGTCGAGTCGGCCGACCCTGGCGCCCGATCATCGGCTCGGAGCACCTCGCCCTCCTCCTCCGCGGGCCGGGGCCCGGCGGGCGCGACGTCGGCGCGGAGCTGGCCGAGGCCTTTCGGGTCGTCCGCCGCGAGCTCGGCATCGAGGCCGTGCGGGCGCACGCCATCCTCGCCGACTCGCTTGCGGTGTACCACGACTCGGGCGATGGGCCGATCCTCGACTTCTCGAGAGTGGACGACGTCCTGGATCGGCTGCTCGAGACGGGTCTCCGGCCGATCGTCGAGCTCTCGTTCATGCCGCGCGACCTCGCGAACGAGCCCCACGCGACCGTGTTCGCCTACGCGGCGATCATCTCGCCGCCGCGCGACCTGGAGCGGTGGGCGGCCCTCGTCCGCGACCTCGTCGCCCACCTGGCGGACCGGTACGGTCGCGACGAGGTCCGCCGCTGGGCGTTCGAGGTCTGGAACGAGCCGAACCTCTGCGTCTTCTGGTCGGGCGCCGAGTCCGACTACCTCCGGCTGTACGACGCAAGCGTCCGGGCCGTCAAGTCGGTCGACCCGGGCTTTCGGGTCGGCGGCCCGGCGACCGCGGCCGCGGGCTGGATCGACGACTTGCTCCAGCACTGCCGGGCAGACAGCCTGCCGCTCGACTTCGTCTCCACGCACACGTACGGCCTCCCGCCGCTCGACCTCCGTCCGGTCGTCGCCCGATTCGGGCGGCCCGACCTCCCGCTGTGGTGGACCGAATGGGGCGTCAGCCCGCGCGATGGCGCGCCGATCAATGACAGCGCGTGGGCCGCTCCGCTTGTCGCGCGTGGCATGCGCTCGGCGGCCGGTCGCGTCGACGCGCTGGCGTACTGGGTCGCGTCGGACCACTTCGTCGAGGGCGGCGATGCGCCGACGCTCTTCCATGGCGGATTCGGGTTGCTCACGATCGGCAACCTCCGCAAGCCCCGCTTCTGGGCGATCGCGATGCTGGAACGGCTCGGAGAGGACGAGCTGGCGTGCGAGCTCGACGGCGACGGCGCGGGTTCGCTCGTCGAGGCGTGGGCGTCGGGCGATCCGGACGGCCGGATCGCGATCGCGGTCTGGAACGGGACGCTCGATCAGTCGAAGGGGGCCGGGGTCCGCGCCCTCGGTCGGTCGGTGACGCTCAAGGTCGAGGGGTTGCGGCCGGGGAAGTACGAGCTCCGGCACCACCGTGTGGACGCCCGCCACTCGAACATCGTCCGGACCTGGAAGCGTCTCGGCCGGCCCGACTGGCCGGATGAAGCCGGCTGGACACGTCTCCGCGCAGCCGACCGCCTCGAGGCCCTCGAGCCGCCACGCCCGGTCCGCGCCGACCAGGGCCGCCTCGAGTTGGAGTTCCCGCTGCCGATGCCGGCAATGTCGCTCGTGGAGCTCATGCCGGTTGGCCGCCGGGACGACCGAGTCGCCCGACCGTGAACGGCGGCAGCTGATCGCCACCGAGCTGCGAAACCCGGCCGGCCTCTCGATCGAGCTCCTGGACAATGGCTCGCTCTTTGCGATCCGCTACGGCGACGTCCTGATCAACCAGGTGCTCGGAAGTCCCGTGGAGGGCGGCCTTGGCAACGTCTACCTCCGAAGGCGAACGCGCGACGGCATCTCGTCCTTCCCGTTGCTCGGGCCGGGGTCCCCGAGCCGTTTTCGGGCGTCCCGCCACGGGGCCGCCTGGGAGGGATCGGTCGACGGGCTCGACTACTCCTGCACGCTCCGCCTGGCCGCGAGGCAGCCCACCTGGTTCTGGACGCTCAGGCTCGCCAACGCCACGCGCAGGCGGCTGAGCCTCGACGCCGTGCTCGCCCAGGACCTCGGGATCGCCCACGAGGCGGCCGTTCGGAGCAGCGAGCTGTACACCAGCCAGTACATCGATCACACGATCCTCGAGGACGAGGATCTCGGCTACCTGGTCTGCTCGAGGCAGAACCTGCCCCAGGGCAACGCGTTCCCGTGGATCATGCATGGCTGCCTCGACGGGGCCGTCGGCTACCTCACCGACGGGTTCCAGCTCTACGGTCTCGGCTACAAGGCGACGAACGTGCCGGCCGCGCTGGGTCGCCCGACGCTGCCCAACCGGAACTACCAGCACGAGTTCGCGCTGCCGACGCTCCAGTCATCGAGGCTCGCACTCCGGCCCGGGGCGATCGGCGAGATCACGTTCTTCGCCGCCTTCGAGGCCGATCACCCGGCCGCCACGAGCGCAGCGGACGCGGGACGCGCGCGCGACGCCAGGGAGGCTTTCCGGAGCCGTCGCCGTGGCGCGATCGCCCGGACGCCGCGCCCTCGATCGGCGGGCCTTTTCGATACCCCGGCACTGTTCGAGAGCCAGGATCTCGGGCCCGCCGACCTCGAACGGTTCTTCGGCTCCGAGTGGCGTCACGTCGAACGCCGCGACGGGATGCTCCTGTCGTTCTTCCACGGCCGCCAGCAGCACGTCGTGCTGAAGGCGAAAGAGCTCGTCATGGAGCGACCGACCGGGCACATCATGCGCTCCGGCCGGGACCTGGTCCCGAGCGACGACATCCTGTCGGTCACCGCCTGGATGTTCGGCGTTTTCGGCTCCCAGCTCACGATCGGCAACACGTCGTTCAACAAGCTCCTCAGCGTGTGCCGGAACCCGCTCAACGTGCTCAAGGCCAGCGGCCAGCGCATCTTCGTGCGTACCGACCGGGGCTACGAGCTGCTGGGCCTGCCGTCGGCGTTCGAGATGGGCCCAAACAGCGCGCGCTGGATCTACCACGCTGACCGGTACACCCTGACGATCCGGGTCGCGACGTCGCTCGACGCGCCGGCGTGTCGCCTGATCGTCGACGTCGAGCGGGGCGGCCCGCTGGAGCTCCTCGTCAGCCACGCCATCGTCCTGGGCACGAACGAGCACGACGCCGCGGGCACGGTGGTCGTGGACGCGGCCACGGCACGCGTCGAGCTGCGCCCCGCGCCCGAAGCGCTCGTGGGCCAGCGGTACCCCGAGACGACGTTCTTCATCGTCTCGCCGGACGCCGACCAGATCGAGTCGATCGGCGGCGATGGGCTGCTCCGTGCCGACGGAGCCGACGGCGGGGGGTCGTACGTCGTCGTGAAGACGAAGCCGGTCATGCGCTTCTCGCTCGTGCTGACCGGCAACGTCCTGAGTGCCCGGCGGGCCGAGGAGCTGGCGACCGCGTACAGCCACCGGCCGGATCCCGACGCTGACCTGGAGCGAGCGTCAGCCGCCTTCTGGTCTGGACTCGGGCGGGGGGCAACCCTGGGGGGCGCCACCGGGCAGTGCGCGGACGACCTGGCCCGTCTGAACGACGTGCTGGGCTGGTACCTCCACGACGCGATGATCCATTACACGACGCCGCACGGACTCGAGCAGTACAGCGGGGCGGCCATGGGGTTGCGCGACGTCTGCCAGGGTCCGACCGAGCTCCTCGTCGCCACGGGCAACCTGGGCCCCCTGCGAGACCTGCTCAGGCTCATCTACGAGCACCAGGACC
>JADGQG010000114.1 GCA_017882025.1 Chloroflexota bacterium | reverse complement strand
CGTTGGAGAGGGCCCGGGCCATGAGCGTGACACTGAAATGGTTGTCAGCGAAACTGGCCTCGAACAGGAACTTGGAGATCGGGGGATCGCGTTCGTAGATCTAAATCGTGATGAGTTGGTCAGTGCTGGGACGAAAGCCGACTACAGCGGTCTCGGTCGTCTCTGGCTGCCGAAAACAGTTCTCGGGGCCGACTTTATTGTGTCAATGCCGAAAATCAAAACCCACCACTGGGCCGGCGTCACGTTGAGTCTGAAGAACATGTTCGGCATCGTTCCTGGGATGAAATACGGCTGGCCGAAGAACATTCTCCATTGGCACGGAATTCACGAGAGCATCCTCGATATCTGTGCGACCGTCCCGGTCGACTTCGTGATTGCCGACGGAATCGAGGCGATGGAGGGGAACGGCCCCTTGCAGGGAGAACTGCGCAGGCTCGGTCGAATTGTTCTCGCGGACGATCCGGTGGCGGCCGATGCAACCTGTGCGCGGCTTATGGGTCTCGATCCGCGACTCATTTTTCATATAGAAGAGGCCGGGCGATTCCTCGGCAACATGGACCAGAATCGGATCACGATGCTCGGTGAAGGGATGCCCCGAAACATAGAGCCGTTCCGCGTGATTCCCCAATTTCAGAACCTCCAGATCAGGGCATGAGGAGCGCGCTAGAACATGGGCAAAAGCACTTTGGATACGCGGCGAGGGGTGCGACAGTACACTCTCGCGACCGGAGAACGCGACATTGGGCAAGAATATTTTCTGGGTCCGGCAGCGATGCGAAAGCGCAAACCCCATAGGCGCCCAGAACGTCAGCGGGCAAAAACACTTTGGTCGCGAATCGCTCCGTCATCCAGGCGCGGAGGCTGGAGGTCCCAAGCGGCGCCGAGCCCACGCCCTGGAATGCCGCGTCGAGGTGACGCAGGTCAGGGGGTCGGACAACGACGTCCGCCAGGAGCCGGGTGAGCGGCGAAGTCTCGATGGAGAGCGCGCGCCGCCCGAGCGACAGGGCGGCCCGGGCCACCCAGCCACCCCTGCCGGCGAGATCGACCACCACGTCGTCCGGCCCGCTGCCGGCCTCGATTGCAGCGGGGAGCGCCAGGTTCGCATGCGGCGGCGCGAGCCGGTCGAAGACCGGCAGCGTCAACGTGGCCGCCATCCGGGCGGGTAACTCACGACCGGCCATCTGCCGATTCTGCCAGACGCTCCCGTCGGCGTTCGGCGGTTCCCGATCCTGGGTTCCCGGAGGCGCGAGTCAATGGTGCGACGACGCCGGTCGCCTAGGGCTCGTCGAGCTCGTCGGGCTCCTCTTCGAACGCCTCGTCCGGCGTGACGTCGGCCGGCAGGACGCGGTCGAGATCCTCGATCTCTTCGTCCTCGACATCTTCCTCGAGGTCGTCCTCGATCTCCTCGTCTTCGCGGATCAGGGTTCCCCTCGTGTAGGGCCGCAGGTCCGTGGACTTCGCGGCGGTCGGGAAGCTGACCTTGCCGTAGTTGCGCGGGTCCTGGAAGACCTCGCGGATGATGATCCGGACGTCCTGCGCGCCGAGCGAAGTCACGCCTGCCGCGTACTTGTTACCGGTCGCGATCAGCTTCAGGAGACGAGCCGCGACGCGCGGCTCCGCGACACCGATCCGGATGCCGTTCGACATCGCGACGAGGTGATTGCCCTCGGCGAAGAGCTCCACGAGGTCGCCCGGGTTGACCTGGGCGAGGACCTTCGGCCGGGCGAGCTCCATGAGGTACGCGAAGCCGGTCTTGCCGGTCTCCTCGACGAAGATGGAGACGGGCGCCTTGCTGCCGACCTCGGCGGGGGTGGTTCGATCGCCCGCCTCAACGAGGAGGATCTTGAGCCGGTCGATGTTGCGCTCGGCGATCCGGTTGGTCGGGTCCAGGGCCAGCGCCTTCTGGTAATGCTCGCGTGCGCCGGCGAGGTCGCCCAGCTCCCACAGGGACTTGGCGAGACGGTTCTGCGCCTCGGCGTCCGGCCCGTACTCAAGGAGCTTCCGGTTCACGTCGGCGGCGGCAGCCCATTGCGCAGCGGCTGCTTCGGCGATCGCCTGCTCGGTCAGGGTCCGCTTGATCCGGGAGAGGCTTGGGGCGCTCTTCGTCGTCTGCTCGAGCTCGGGGAACGTCACGGAGGGTTGGATCCTTTCGGGGCGGCGCTGGGCGCGCCGAAGCGGGTCGCGATGCGGGTGCGACTCACGTTTGTAGCACCGGCGGCCGCGGGCGTCAAACGCGGGGCTGGATGCGTGGGTTTGTTGCGTGCCGTCACCTCGGCCCGGTCGGCACGCCTCGGCCGGCGGAACGAGGGCCCGCGAAGTCCGGGTCGTGGGCTGGGCTTCGGTTATCGGCTGAGCCGATCGTCCGGACTCGTGGCGTGCTCGGCAACGCAGTCAACCTCGCGAGTCGCCGCGTTTCAACGCTCCCCGGACACGATCCTGATCGTGCCATCCGACCACGGGGTCGCCGGCCCGGGAGTCCCGGCAGAGCGGAAGGGGCTGCCTTGCGTGCCGCATGCCGCGCGGATTGGCCCGGCGGGCCCGTTTCGGCCCGGCCGCGCCGTCAGACCTGGGCGAGGAGGTTCCAGGCGATCACGATCGCGCCCAGCCCCAGCAGGAGGAGCAGCTCCCAGACCCAGCGCGCATCGGCGCGACCAGTCCGCGGCCCCCCGCGGTAGGCACTCCAGAGGTACAACACGAGCGTCAGGAGGGCCGGCCCAAGCAGGCGCGGGATCGCCATCGCCCGGAGGCCCGCCGCGGCGACCGCCACGACCACCGAGTACGAGAGCGCCGCCAGCGCCGCACCCCGAAGGTTCGGAGCGCGGAGCGCCGCGAGACGGTACCCGAGCAGCCCTGCAAGGAGCCCGTCGGCGACGGCCAGCAGGGCCATGCCCTCCAGCGGCAGCGCCGGACGAGCGCCCGCGGCGCCCCCGCCGGGCTCCACGAGCGCACCCGGGATCGCGGCCGCGATCCCGGAGAACGCGACGAACGCGACGAGGAGCGCCGCGCTCAGCAGCGCCGCTCGATCGTCCGCGGTGGCACCATTGGCGCGGCCGAGGATCCTCCGCTCCAGCGCGACCGCCGCGAGGACGATGCAGCTGGCCGCGAACAGTCCCGGCACCAGGAGGAGCCCCACCGGGACGAGCCGAAGCGCCCCGATCGCGGCCACGGCCGCGACGCCGGGCATCAGGAGCGCCTCGACCGGGACCCCGTCGTCGGCGGCCGCCGGCTCCGCGCCCAGCACCTCGAGAGTGGCGAACACGTGTGCCGCGAACGCCAGCACGGCCGCCGCCCAGAGGGCAGGCCCCTCGGCGAGGCGGCTCAGCCCGACCAGCACGACCGTCAGCGTGACCAGCTCCTTCCACGCACCCGCGGTGGCGGGCGCGCGTGCAGTGGCGTCCGCGGGTGCGTGGGCGGCCGCGCCGGCACCTCCGGATGCCCGCGAGTCCGCGGAGTCCGCGACCCCCGGGCCGGACACGTCCCGGGGGAGCGCTCGCCCGACCACGCCGGGCCCCGAGGGACGACCGCCGGCGTTCGGGTCGCGGGCCCGCCCTCCCCGCGACGGAGGTGCGACGGGCACGCCCGGCCGGCCCGCCGCGAGGGGCGGGCGCCGACGGCCGACCAGGGCCCGAAGAGACGGGAGGCGCCGCGGGGACCGCTGAGTGCCACTCATCGAGTGCGGTCCGGCTTCGCGGCCACCCACGCGAGCAGCGCATCCCGCGACCACGTGTTCGCCACGACGGCCGGCTCCACCCATGCGCGACGGGCCTGCGCCACGCCCCAGCGGATCCCGGCCAGCTCCTCGGTCCGGTGGGCGTCCGAGTCGATCGTCAGCCGGCAGCCGGCCTCCACGGCCCGCCGCGCCCGTTCGGGCGCCAGGTCCAGGCGATGGTCCGAGCCGTCGATCTCGAGGAGCGTCCCGGTCTCCGCCGCAGCTGCGAACAGCTCATCCCAGGCAAGGTCCAGGTCGTCGCGCGCTCGCTCGCCGAGCATCCGCCCGGCCGGGTGCGCGATGACATCCACGTGCGGGCTCCGGATCGCCCCCAGGACGCGCTCGGTGAGTTGGGCCCGCGGCTGGCGGCGGCCCTGGTGGAGCGCCGCGACGACCACGTCGAAGGCGGCCAGTACCTCGTCGTCGAAGTCGAGCGCGCCGTCGGCGCGGATCTCCAGCTCGCAGCCGTGGAGGATGCGGAAGCCCTCGGGGGGCGTGGCGGCGGGGGCCGTGCCGGCGTCCTCTTCGGCCGCGAAACGCCGGTTCAGGCCACGGACGATCTCGCGCTGCGCGAGAACCCGCTCCGGCGTCAGCCCGCGGGCGATCGCAAGCCCGTGCGAGTGGTCGGTCAGGACCAGGTACGCGTAGCCGCGGGCGCGGGCCGTCTCCGCCATCGGCTCGATCGAGTGGATCCCGTCCGACCAGTCGGAGTGGGCGTGGCAGTCGCCGCGCAGGTCGGCCTCCTCGATGAGGAGCGGCAGCCGGCCGACGCGGGCCGCCTCGATCTCGCCGCGATCCTCGCGCAGCTCGGGCGGCACCTCGGCGAGGCCCAGGAACGAATACACCTCCGCCTCGGTCGGGAACGTCCGGAGCTCAGTCGCGGTCCCGGTCTCCGGCTCGCCGTCCTCTCCCAGCCGGAGGAAGCCGTTCTCGGACAGGCTCCACCCCCGGTCGCGGGCGATCCCGCGCAACCGGACGTTGTGCTCCTTGCTGCCGGTGAAGTGGACGAGGTAGGTGCCCGCGTCGCCGGGCGGGAACGTCATGAGGTCCACCTGTGGGCCGCGCACGAGCCGAACCGACGCTTTGCGCGGCCCCGCGCCAACCACGTGCTCGATGGGTGCCAGGGTGGTCAACCGTTCGATCACGGCGCCCGGGTCGTCGGTCTCGGCAAGGAGGTCCAGGTCGCCGATGGTCTCGCGCCGGCGACGAAACGAGCCGGCCGGCGTGAGCGCCACCAGCCCGGGCGCGTCCCGCAGCAGCTCCACGATGCTCTCGACGATCCGCTCGGCGTCGCCCAGCGTCATCCGGACGCCGCGCCGCTCCAGCCCGTCGAGCCCCACGCGGATTGCCAGCTCGCCCTTTTCGGTGATCCCCTTGGCGTCGCGAAGCGCGCCCGAATCCAGCGCGGTCCGCAGGTCTTCCAGGGTGGCGATGCCGAGGCGCTTCCAGAGGAGCTTGACGGTCTTCGGGCCGAGACCGGGAATCGCGAGCACTTCCGTCAGCGTCGACGGGACCTCCGCGTGGAGCCGCTCCAGGAAGGCCAGGCGGCCCGTCGTGGCCAGCTCGGCGATCTTGTCCGAGATTGCCTTCCCCACCCCGGCGATCCGCGGCGGGGTTCCCGCCCGGTACGCCCGCGCGATCTCCACCGGGCTGTGGGCGATCGCGTCCGCCGCGCGGTGATAGGCAACCGTCTTGAAGACCAGCTCGCCCTTGATCTCCAGCAGGTCGCCGATCTCGTGGAAAACGCGCGAGAGATCCCCGTTCGTGGGCAGCGGCACCGCAGCGCGCTCGTCGACAGCCATCCCGAGGATGGTACCCGTCGCGGGACGAACGCCGGCGCCGTCCGCGCCGTCCGCGCCGGCCTGGCTGTCCGCGCCGCCCTCGCCGGCCTACGCCGCCTCGACCCGGTTGCGGCCGTAGCGCTTGGCGCGGTACAGGGCGTGGTCGGCTCGCTCCACCAGCGTGGCGACACCCTCGCCGTCCGCGCGCGACACCGAGGCTCCGACCGAGACGGAGACCGCACCGACGCCGATGTCGCGAAGGTCGATCCGTTCCACGGCCCCCCGGATCCGCTCCCCGACCTCCAGCGCCACCTCCGGGCTGGGGTTGCGGAGCAGGACCACGAACTCCTCGCCGCCGAAGCGGGCCGGGACGTCCAGGTCGCGCACGGTCGTGGCGATCGTCCGTCCGATGGCGCGGAGCACGACGTCGCCGATCGCATGGCCGAACCGGTCGTTGAGCGCCTTGAAGCGATCCACGTCCACCATCAGGATCCCGATCGCGTCCGCCGCGCGGCGGCCTCGGCCGAGCAGCTCCACGTACTCCTCGAAATAGCGCCGGTTCGGCAGCCCGGTCAGCGGATCCGTGGACGCCTGCGCCTGCGCATGACGGAGCGATTGAACGCGGGCGAGCGCGGCCGCGGCCTCGCCGGCACCGACGTCCAGGATTCGGCGCGCGCCGTCCGGCCAGGCGCCCGACCGGCGTCGCGAGATGACGATGACGCCCAGAATCTCCTCGCGCGCAACGAGCGGGACGGCGAGCGTGTGCGAGATTCCGAACGCGCGCCGCACCCGAGCCTCCACGCGGGCGGCCACGGCGGCGGCCGCGGCGGCCGCGTCCGGCTGGCCGCCCAGCGATGCGCGCATGGCTCGCGCATCGCTGGGCGATTCGTCGGCCAGGAGCGCCGGCGCCCTTCCGGG
>JADGQG010000113.1 GCA_017882025.1 Chloroflexota bacterium | reverse complement strand
AGGACGCGGGCGAGGCCGACGACGATGGTCAGCAGCGTGCAGCCCAAAAACACGTACGTCGGCCAGGCGAGGATCGAGCCGCTCTCGCGAATGCCCCGCAGGTTCACGAGCATGACGCCGAGGATCGAGGCAACGATGAGCTCGACGTAGATCGGCTGGAGCGCCGGGAAAGCCGAGGCGAGGTTGAACACGCCCGCCGAGACGCTGACCGATACCGTCAGCACGTAGTCGGTGAGGAGGGCAGCCGCGGCGACCAGCCCGGGCAGCTGGCCCAGGTTGGCATGGGCAACGATGTAGCTGCCGCCGCCGTTGGGATATGCACGGATCGTCTGTCGGTAGGAGAGCGTGATCAGCAGGAGCAGGACCAGGAGCACGCCCATGATCGGCATGAGCCAGGCGAACGCGATCGTCCCGGCCGCGAGGAGCGTGTACATCGCGGCTTCCGGGCCGTATGCCACCGACGACATCGCGTCGGAGGAGAAGACGGGGAGTGCCTTCCATTTCGGCAGACGCTCGGTGATCTCCGCCTCGGACGCGAGCGCATGCCCGAACAGGGCGCGGCGGACGACGAACGTCGCGTGCCCGAGACGCGTCCGCGGCTCGATCGCGGCCGGCCGGGCGACCACCACCCCTGGTCCGGCATAGCGGAAGTAGCGCGACTCGGGGCGCTTGATGCGAACCCGTCGGTCGCCGGGCTTCTGGCCGCGGAGGAGGTTCGGGTCGTTGCTCACTGCGTGACTGTACTCACGCAGCGCGAACCTGACGTCCCAGACTCACGCAGCGCGGACCTCGACGTCACAGCCGCCGCCGCGTCGGATCTGCCGCTCGAGGACGACGCCGGCGCCGGCGGCAGTCTTGTCGAGCTCCGCCAGGGCGCCACCGGTCCAGGCGCCGCCGCACAGCACGACGCGATAGCGCGGATCGCGGGCTACCATCGCGATCGCGGCTGCGATTTCGAGCTCCCAGTTCCAGGCCGATCCGAAGCCGACCGTGGCCCCGCCGACGCCAGGCGCGGGACGCGGCCGGTTGCGGCGTCCCTCGAGTTCCATGTCACCAGCATGGCGGCGGGCTCCAAGATACCGCCTTCCTGCGGGGTCGCTCCGGCGCTCAAGGATCGCTCAGGATCGATCCGTGTCGGGCAGGCGCACGCGATATCCGACACCCGGCTCCGCCACGATGAGCCCGGCAAGGTCGCCGGTCGGATCCGCGGCCGCGATCTTGCGCCGGATCTGGCTGACGTAGACGTGGAGGTAGTGAGCCTCATCGGAGTAGGCCGTTCCCCACACCGCTCGAAGCAGCCGGCCGTGGGTCACGAGGCGACCGGCGGACACGAGGAGGACCTTGAAGACCTCGAATTCCCGGGGCGTCAGCAAGATGGGCCGGCCGGCCACCGTCACCTCGTGACGTGCGACGTCCATCCGGAGATCGCCCACGAGGACCTCGCCCGTTGGCTCCGCCGCCGGCCCAGCCGCCCGACGCAGGACGGCGCGAACCCGGGCCAGCAGCTCAGCGGCCCCGAATGGCTTCGTCACGTAGTCGTCGGCGCCCGACTCCAGCGCGGCCACCTTTTCGGCCTCCCGGTCGCGGGCCGACAGGACCAGGATCGGAGTGGCCGCATCGCGCCGTATGCGGCGGATCAGGACGGTCCCGTCGACGTCGGGCAGGCCCAGGTCGAGCATGACCAGGTCGGGCCGTTGGGCGGTCCAACGGTCCCAGGCGGCTGCCGCGTCGCCCGCCTCGTCGACCCTGAAGCCATGGCCACGCAGGAATGCGGCGACTTCCCGGCGCGTCGCCAGATCGTCCTCCACGAGCAGCACGGCGGCGCCGGGTGGCAATCCGGGTGTCACGGCGCGTCCTCCCGTCTGGGCGCGTCGTGCCCCGCCGGGGGCGTCGGAGTCGAGACGACCTGGAGCTCGACGTCCACGGCGAGCCCTCCGAGGTCGCTCGCGCGGGCCGTGACTCGGCCGCCCATCGCCTCGACGAACCCGCGGACCACCGCGAGGCCAAGCCCGCTCCCACGTCGCGAGCGCTCGCGCGTCTCCGGGACACGGTAGAACTTGTCGAACACGCGATCGAGCGCGGCCGCGGGCACGCCCGGTCCGCCGTCCTCCACGCGCAGGCGAACCGTCCCGGTCGACGTCACCGCTCCCAGGACGCGGATCGACACGTCGGGCGGCGTGTGGCGTATCGCGTTCTCCAGCAGGTTGGTCACCACCTGGTCCATGAAGATCGCATCCACGGCGACCGGCGGAAGCTCTGGCGACATCGAGATCGACACGGCTCGGCCGCCCAGCTGACCTGCCATTCGCTCCACGGTGGCCCGAACAAGATCCTCCAGGGGGAAGACCTCGAGGCGGGCATGGAGGTCGCCCGCTTCGATGCGACTCATGTCAAGGAGGTTCGTGACCAGCCGGTTGAGGCGCTCTGCCTGGCCATCGATCGACGCCGCTCGTTCCCGGCGGGCGTCCTCGCCGATCGCAAGATTCGGATCCATGAGGCTCCCGGCCGCCGCGCGGATCGACGCCAACGGGGTGCGCAGGTCGTGCGAGACAGAGTCGAGCAGCGCGGTCTTCGCCGCCTCGCTCCTCCGGGCGATCTCGGCGCCGGTGGCTTCCTCCGCCAGGCGGTCGCGTTCCAGCGCCTGCCCGATCTGGTCGGCCGCCGCCGCGAGGACCCGGGTATGGCCGCGGCCAGGCGGCCCAATGCTGCGACGCCGGACGAGCCAGACCGAGCCAAAGGGGACTCCGGCGGCAGTGATCGGGATCCGGAAGCAGACGCCCACGGGATCGTGCGGTTCCGAAGAGGACAGACGCTTGTCGTGCACCCGGACCCACGCGGTCGTCTCGTCGACGGCTCGTCGCTGCAGGAGCTCGTATGACGCTGGGGCGGCCGGGCGGCCGGGCGGGCGGCCGGGCGGGCCGCTGTCGGCCACCACGCGCTCCTGCGCGACCTCGGGCCCGAGCCCGACCCAGGAGCGCGTGGCGTCGACCTCCGACCGCAGGATCTCCACCAGCGCAGGCAGGGCCGCGCGGGCGGTCATCGTCGTGGCGAGCTCACGGCCGACCTGGTATTGGGTTCGCGCCTGTCGCTCGCGGAGGACGGCCGTCTCGGCCCGGTCCCGCTGCATTCCGGCGAGCTGCCCGACCACCACGCCGAGTGCGAGGAGCAGCAACAGGTTCAGCAGCTCCTCCGCGTTCGCGACGATGAACGCGCCCGTCGGCGACACGAACAGGAAGTCGTACAGGAGGAACGACCCGACGGCCGTCGCCAGAGCGGCTGGAGTGCCGAATACCACAGCGATGGCGACCACGGCCAGCAGGTACGTGGCGGACGCATCCGGGATGCGAAGGCGGTCTTCGAGGACCGCGACGGCAAGCGTCGTCAGGGCAAGCGCCACGACCATCACCGCGACCGCCCCGGCCACGCGGCGCACGGACGTCGACCTGAACCGCTCCATGACCTGATGGTAGTCGCGCGGTGCCGTCGCGCGGTGCCGTCGCGCGGTCTCCCGGCAGCTGCGGCGCTAGGTCGCTACCGCCCCTCCGCTTCGCGCGCATCCTCGCGGCGCCCCGCCTGGCGGTGACGGTCATGTTGCGAGAGGCGCCGCTTGCGCAGGCGGATCGAGCCCGGGGTGACCTCCACGAGCTCGTCGTCGCCGATGAACTCGATGGCAGTCTCCAGCGTCATCGGCCGCGGCGGGACGAGCCGAAGCGACTCGTCGTGGGCGTGGGTCCGGATGTTCGTCAGCTTCTTCTCTTTCGTCACGTTGACGTCCATGTCGCCGGAGCGCGAGTTCTCGCCGACGACCATCCCCTCGTAGACGTCCGCCCCGGCGCCGATGAGCATCTCCGCGCGCTCCTGGAGGTTGAAGAGCCCGTACGCGTTCGAGGTGCCCGAGCGATCCGCTACGAGGACGCCGTTCGTCCGATGCGTGACGTCGCCGGCGTACGGGCCGTAGCCCTCCCCGATCTGGTGGAGGAGCGCCGTCCCCCGCGTCTCGGTCATCAGCTGGCCGCGGTAGCCGATCAGGCCGCGGATCGGCAGCACGAAGTCCATCCGGACGCGGCCGTCGGCGTCGGTCGACATCTGCTCCAGCCGACCCTTCCGACCCGCCAGAGCGGTCTGGATCGTCCCGATGTACTCGGGCGGGATGTCAATCGTGATGCGCTCGTAGGGCTCCTGCACCGCCCCGCCAACCGTCCGCAGGATCACCTCCGGGCGGCTCACCTGGAGCTCGAAGCCCTCGCGTCGCATCTGCTCGACGAGGACGGCGAGCTGGAGCTCCCCGCGGCCGCGCACCTCGAACGTGTCGCCCGAGTCGGTCGCGAAGAACTGGATCGCGACGTTGCCCAGGATCTCCTTCTCCAGGCGTGCCCGGAGCTGGCGGCTGGTGAGGAACTTCCCGTCGCGCCCGGAGAGCGGCGAGGTGTTGACGCCGAACGTCATCCGTAGCGTCGGCTCGTCCACCTCGAGGCGCGGCAGCGGGCGCGGGTCGGCCGGATCGGTGAGGGTGTCACCGATCGTGACCTGCGGCAGCCCCGCCACCGAGACGATGTCGCCCGGGCCAGCCTCCTCGATATCGGCGCGCTCGATCCCGTGGGCGGTCTGGAGCGCGGTCACGGTGCCGGAGAGCGTCACGGTCCGCCCGGGCTCGACGACGCCGCTGGAGTCGGCCGCGTCCTCCCGGACTACGACGATCCGCTGACCGACCCGGATCGTGCCATTCATCAGCCGGCCAACTGCCATTCGGCCCACGTACTCGTTTGCCGAGAGGTTCGTCACCAGGAGTTGGAGCGGGTGGCCGGGCTGGTACGTCGGCGGCGGCGTGACAGAGACGAGCAGCTCCAGGAGAGGCCGGAGGCTCGTGCCGGGCACCGCCAGCGCCCGCGTTGCGGTGCCGGACTTCGCGTTCGTGTAGACGACCGGGAACTCGATCTGGTGGGCAGTCGCGCCGAGGTCCATGAAGAGCTCGTAGATGTCGTCGAGCACCTCGGCAGGGCGCGCATCGCCGCGGTCGATCTTGTTGACCGCGACCACGACCGGCAGGTGGCGCGCCATCGCCTTCTGGAGGACGTAGCGCGTCTGCGGCAGCGGCCCTTCCGCCGCATCCACGAGCAGCAGCACCGAGTCCACGAGGTTGAGCGAGCGCTCCACCTCGCCCCCGAAGTCGGCGTGGCCGGGGGTGTCCACGATGTTGATGTGGATCCCGTCGAAGTCGACGTTGGTCTGCTTCGCGAGGATCGTGATCCCCTTCTCGCGCTCGAGATCCATCGAGTCCATCACGCGCTCGGCGACGACCTGGTTGGCCCGGAAGGACCCGGTCTGGCGCAGGAGCGCGTCGACAAGCGTCGTCTTGCCGTGGTCGACATGCGCGACGATCGCGACGTTGCGCAGGTCGGCACGGACGGCGAGCGCGGCAGGCTCAGTCGGGGGCGCCGAGGGCGGCGCGGAGGTGGCGGTGGGCATGCGGGGTCGAGGGCTCGCTTCGGTCATGGGCCGCTCGATTGTCGCACAGGTGCGTTGCACGCCCTCGCAGCCCTGCTAGCATCCCCCGCGTGACCGTCGCCGCCTGCATCCTGGCTGCATCCCCGGACTCCGCCCTGCAGGAGGTGGACGGCACCCCGAACGTGCGCCGCCTGGTCGACCTGGCATGGGCCGGAGGCGCCCTCCCGGTGATCGTGGTCGCGGCGGACCCGGACGGCGCGATCGCCGCCGCGCTGGCCGGTGCCCCGGTCGTCCTGGGCGCACCGGCCGCCATCGATCTGGGACCTGCGGGGCAGATGGCGCGGGCGATCGACCTCGCGCGGTCGGAGGTGGATGCCACTGACGCGGCGCTCCTGTGGCCGGCCGGCATGGGCTGGCTGGACGCGGAGACCATCACGTCGCTCATCGAGGCGCACGGCACGGACCGCGAGACGCTCCTCCGGGCGGCCTTCCGGGGCGTGCCGGGCTGGCCCATCCTCGTCCCGGTCGGCCACCTCCCGGCGCTCCGCTCGCTGTCCCCGGACCTGGTGCCGCAGGCGATCGCGGACGCGCTCGCCGCCGCCGTTCCCTCGCGAACTGTCGAGCTGGGCGACCCCGGAATCGTGCTCGGCCTGGACACTCCCCGCGACGCGCTGCCGCCATTCGAGGCGCCGCCCGAGCCGCCGGCGGGCCATCGCCACGAATGGGGCGCGCTCGTGGCGGCCAGCCCGGACGAGGCGCCGGAGCCGCCGACGATCCGGGGCTGATCGGCTCGCTCAGCCGAGGCCGAGCGCTCGCCGGGCGCGCGCCACGTCGTCGACCGTGAACGCGGTCTCCACGACGCCCTCCCGCCGCCCGAGGAACAGGACGCCGTGGATGTCCACGCCCGCCTCGGCAAGCTTCTCCGTGGTGGCGGCGAAGCCGCCCGGCTGGTCATCGATCTCCACGACGAGCGC
>JADGQG010000112.1 GCA_017882025.1 Chloroflexota bacterium | reverse complement strand
GCGATCTGGTAGAGCCACGCGCGGGCCTTGGTCGGGTCCTCCAGGCTGGCGTGCGCTCGGTAGGCACGGATGAAGGCGTCCTGGGCAAGGTCGGCGGCGAGCTCCGGGTCGCGGAGCATCCGGATGAGGTACGCGTAGATCTCGCCGTGGTGGCGCGCAAAGAGCCCTTCGACGAAGGCGCGCGCCGCGATCGGATCGGCCGGCAGCGCAGCCGCGGCGTCCTCGGCGGATGGGAGGAGCACGTCCGCCGCAGGCTCCTCGGGCACGTCCGACGGCGGCTGGGGGCCGCGGGGCAGGCTCATCGGCCCGATCCCCCAGCGACGCGTGACGTCGAGGACCACCGATCCTCCAGCTCAAAGACAAAGCTACGCGGGTCCGCCCCGCGCTCTGGACCATTGACGACGCAGCCGGCGGCGGTGTGACGCGCGGTCCGCGCGGGAAGGCGCGGCGGACGGTTCATCGACGGGCCCCTGGCCGCTCGTCGCGCCCGTCGTCGGGGTCGGGCGAAAGCCGATGGAGCAGCTGGTCGACTGCCTCTTCGGGGCTCACCGGGTTGACCGGCAGGCCGGTCCCCAGCTCGAGCCCGGCGATCTCGCGCAGGCGCGGGTGGACCTCCCAGTGCCAGTGGTACGTGGCGTCCACGTTGCCGCCGAGTGGTGCCGTGTGGAGAACAAGGTTGTACGGCGGGCCATCGAGCTGCGCCAGCCGCCCCAGCACGTGACGGAGGCCCTCCGCGGTGGAGGCGAGGTCGTGGTCCGTGGCCCGCCCGAAGTCCGCCTCGTGGCGGCGCGGCACGATCCAGACCTCGAACGGCGAGCGCGAAGCGAACGGCGCGAACGCGATCGAGTGGTCGTCCTCCCAGAGGAAACGGGTTCCGCGCTCGCGCTCCACGCGGACCGCGCGGCAGTACGGGCACTCGCTCTCGCGGATCATGAAGCGCGCCGCACCCCCGATCTCCTCCGCGACCTCGTGCGGGATCTGGGGCAGGTCATACAGGTCCAGGCAGAGGTGGTTCGTGCGGGCACCCGCCTGGCGGCCCCAGTTCTGGAGGACCTGCAGGTACTCGGTCTGGCCCGCCCCGCCGGCCTCGATGATCGCCGCGCGGGCCCCCCGGAGCAAGGCCGCGATCAGCTCCGTCCCCACCGAGTGAAGGGGCCGGTGCTCGCCGGGTGGCGCCACGATCGTCCGCCAGCTACCGGCGGCCCGGGCCTGGCTGAGCGTGATCTGGGTGACGCTCTTCTCCTGCTCCCGCGCGTCGGCCTCCGTCCCGACCGTGCGGAACGCGAAGTCCTTGAGGATGCGGAGGCGGACGCCGTCCCCGGCGGGCAGGCGGCAGTTGAGGCAGTCCCCGCCGTCGTCGATCGGCTCCGCGGCCAGCGTGAAGCGATCGCGTTGAAATGCGCGGTCGACCATCGTGGCGACCCACCAGCCGGTGATCGAGTCGCGGCGCAGCTCGAAGAGCCCGGCAGGCATCAGCGGGCGCCTGCGTGGGTGGGCGCCAGCTCGGCCGACGGGTCGCCCTCGGCGTCGTCGACGGCGTCCGTCGCGCGGAGACGTTCGACCAGCGCCTCCAGGGCCCGGCGCTCTCCTGCCGCGTCGGCGCCGGGTGGCAGGTCGCCGACCAGCTCGAAGCCCAGGCGTCGCGCGAGGGCCGGCCCGAAGGCCGCGGCCGCCTCGGCGACACTCTCGGTCGAGGGCGGACGGTCCGCGTCCGCACCGGGGATTCCCGCGCGGGCGCGCTCACGCGCGAGAGAGGTCGAGCGGAGGCCGGGCATCCCGCAAGGGTCGATCAGGTCGAAGTCGGCGAGGTTCGTCGTCACGTTGAGGGCGATCCCGTGGAAGCTGACCCCGCGCGCGACCCGGATCCCGAGCGCGCCGATCTTGCGCGGCAGCGGCCCCGTGGCATCCACCCAGCAGCCTGGATGGCCTGGGCGCGGACCGGCGGCGATGCCGGCAGCCGCGCAGGTATCGGCCATTGCGCCCTCGAGGGCCCCGACGAAGAGGCGGACGCCGACGGGAAGGAAACCGCGGGGCGCAGAACCGGCGCCCGGTGCCGCGAGGGCGACGATGGGGTACGCGACAAGCTGGCCCGGGCCGTGGTAGGTCACTTCGCCACCCCGTTCCACGCGAATCGGCTCGATGCCGCGCCCGCGTAGCATCGGCTCCGGGGCGATCACGTGCCCGGCGTCGGCATGACGCCCGAGCGTCAGGACCGCGTCGTGCTCCAGGAGGAGGAGTTGGTCTTCGGCAAGCGTCCCGTCCGCGCGGGCGGCTGCCAGGGCGCGCTGCAACGCCCAGGCATCGCGATACCGAATCCGGCCCAGCCATCGCGCGCGGAGCGTGCGAGCGTAGGGCGGGACGGCGCGCGCGTCCACGCGTGGCGTGCCAGGCTCCTCCATGCGCTCCACGTCGTCCACGATACCAGCCGAGGCTGCGTGCGCGACCACGGATCCGATGGACCGCCGTCGAGCAGCGGTGGCGGGTGGGCACGCTGCCGCGGCAGGGCCATGCTTTCAGGATGAATTCAGGCGCCGGTGGTCAACTTCGCATCACGGAGCTCGGCTCCCTCATCCGAGCCTCCATCTCCGCCGGCCCGACCGACCTCCTCCCGGTCACCCGGCAACGAACACGGACCCGCGTCGCCCTCGCACCTCGGGCGGCCGGGTCCGTTTCGCGTCCACGAGAGCGTCGGCAGATCCCGCCGCGAAACGCTCGGGAGACCGGGAGCGCGGCGCTATTCGGGACGGGCGGTCAGGGCTCGGCCAGCACCCTCGGCGGCTCGGGCGCCTCAAGGCGCGAAACCGACGTTCCGTTCGAGGCCGGGAGCGAGATCGAGTGGCGCATCTCGGCGGCCTGCTGCTCAATGCCGGTGAGGACTGCGGTTACGAACGTGACCTGGGCGCAGGGGGGCTCAAGCCCGGCGAGCGCCGCCCGGCGTGGAGCTGTCCGGCCTCGGTGGCCGACGCACGCCCGGGCTGTGCCCTCATGTCCGCCTCGCCTGAGTCGACCGCCGGCGCCCCGGGGACCAGCCCCGACGGCACCTGGCCATCGGGCACGTCGTCGTCCGGGCTCGCGGGCCAGGCGCGCAGGCTGCCCCGCCACAGCGCCCGGGCGTGGAAGGAACCTTGCGCCGTGATGCCGTCCATGCCGCCGCTGAGCACCAGCGTCTCGAGCAGCGGGGCCAGCTGGGAGCCGTACACGTGCATGCAGGGTTCGGGGCGCACGCCCGGCCACGAGTAGCACGAGACCACCGTCCGGCGGTGTGTGGTGGGAACCGCCGGCGGCAGGGCATCCCAGGCGGGATCGTCCGGCGCGAACTCCCATTGGTCGAGGTTGCCCTGCGGGATCCCTTCGATCCCCCGCACGACGGCGGGCTCGACGTCGACGAGATACGGATCGACGATGAGGTCGCACAACACCGCGTGTGGCGGCATCAGGCCGATCCACTCATTGCGGACGATCGAAACGGATGGGTCGCGGCGCTGCGTCGCGTCGACGAGCAGGTCGGTCATTGCGAGCCGCGCCCGGAAATACGCGGGGTCCTGGGTCAGGTTCCGGCCGGTGGTGACGACCTCGACGCCCGGCAGCCCGAACCGCATGTAGGCCTCGTTGCGGGCGTCGTCGCCGTACTTCGTGGCGAACTCGACAGCGTGCTTCCCGACGGTGCCGGCGCCCATGATCGTGACCCGGACGGGCGGCCGGTGCGGATCAGTCAGGCCGGGCCACGTTCGCTCGAGAGCTGCGAACGCCGCGCCGACGCCGTTCCAGGCCACGCTTCGCAGGTTCTCGACGAGTCGCCGCCCCTCGTCGTTCGCGACCAGGTCCATGCTGATCGCGTCGATCCCAAGGTCCCGCAGGAGCGCGACACGCGCCGGTCGGGTCGCGAAGTGGAGCATCGAGACGAGCACGGCGCCGCTCCGCATCTTCTGGTAGCGGCCCTCCGGCGCCCGAAGCACGACGACCAAGTCCTGGCGGTAGGCGCCGTCCTCGTCGGTCACATGGACGTCGGGCGACAGGGCCATGTAGTCGTGGTCGGCATAGCCCATCCCGGACCCCATCCCCGTCTCGATGTGGACCTCGGCGCCGAGCGCGGTCAGCAAGCCGACCAGGGGCGGCAGGAAGTCGCGCCGCTCGCCGGCCTCCTTGTGCATCCGCGGGAACCCGATCGTCAACGGGCGAGCGGCGTCTGCCATGGCCTGTCCTCTCCCTGGGATCGCGTCGCAGCCCGGACCGACGCCTGCGCGGCACCGTCAGGTCCGGGGATCGTGCTCCGCTGGCCTGATCCTCGCATGTGCCAAGCGTCATGAGCGGCCGGGACGCCGGGCCCGATGCCGGGCGCCGTTCAATTGGGTTGGTGGGAAGAGAAACCGGAGCGCTGATGCCGTCGAGACGGCAGACGGCTGTCCTGGCCTGGTCCGCCCGAACGTCGAGCAACACCGGCCCCACGACCCGATCCTGGCTCTCGGCGTGGGGAGCGATGAACGTGTTGAAGACCCCGGGACCCAGGATCGCGGCTCCCGCACCTGCCGTCTCGACCGAGCTCCACGAGATGACGACAACCATCTCGTTCGCCCCTACCTGGACCAGGCTGGCCCGTTCGAACCCTGGGAGCGCCCGGAGCACGGGCAGTACTTCGCGGTCGACCGCGGAGACCACTTCCTCGACAGGAACCCTGAGCTTGATCCGATTGACGACGATCGCCGACATCAGGACACCCCCCTCTGGTGCCGGCCGAACTATCTGGGCGGACGAGCCGTTCACTCAGCGCGACGAGGGTGAGAGCCGGGAGCTCCTCGCGGCACACACCGGCCAGGGCTGCCGATGCACCTGCGCCAGCTGTTCGAAGCTCAGCGCCAGCTCAGCACGATCGAGCCGACCCCGGTGCCCAACGGGCCGCAGACGCTCTGGAAGACGCCTGCGTCGAGGTCGACGAGGTTGCCTCCGCCGGCCGACGGGCCGTTCCCGGACGACACGCCCTCCCAGCAGCCGAGGCTGCCACAGACGCGGATGCGGGTTCCCGGCGGCAGGCGCGTGATCACGGCGCCTCCGAAGTCGCCCCAGGTGGCCAGCCCCGTGGCCCGATATTGATACACGATCGCGGGCGTCGGCTTCGGAGTGGGAGCCGGGCGCGGCGTCGGCGCCGCGGTCGCCTGGGCAGCCGGCTTCTTCACAGGGGCGGCCGTCGGGCGGGGCGTCGCCTTCGGGCGCGGGGCGGCCGTCGGGCGGGGCGTCGCCTTCGGGCGCGGGGTCGCCGTTGGTCGGGGCGTCGCCTTCGGGCGCGGGGTGGCCGAGGCCGCGGCCGGCGAAGCGGAATGCAGCACGCCGCCGGAGTCGTCGCCCGACGACTCACCGGCGGGATCGGCCGACACGATCGGCAGGGAGGAGACCGCGGCGTAGAACTGCGCCAGGTTTGCCTCGACCGAGGGGACGGTCGGGGCGGAGCTGCCGCTGGTCGACCCGGGCACCATTCTGGTGGACAGAAGAGCGGCGCCGAGTAGAACGCCGACGACCCAGCCCGGCTCGACGCGGATGCCGCCGGCGCGCAGGGCGACGCGGTGCGCCTGGCGCACCGGCCGGATCCCGGGAGTGCGCAGGCGACGCGGGTCGTAGGGGCGTTTCCCCGACTTCGGGCCGCTCGCTGGGGACGGTCCTCCGACGGAAACCGAAGCGACGATCGAGACCCTCCGATTGGCTGGGAGTCGATGGTACGCGCCCGGCGTCCAGTCCGCCAGAGCTTGCACAGGTCAGGTCCCCAAACGCCGACCGGATCGCGGCCGGGCCACCCAGATCTCACCCGCGATCGGACGGCAGCGTTGATCGGTACCATTCCGGGTGGAAGCCTTGCCGTCGACGATCGGAGGCCACGTGCCGCAGGGTCACGTGGTCAGCGTCACGGGTCCGTGACGAGCTCGGCGTCGTCGACACGCACGACCACCTGTTCCTCGACTCGCGGCACTCGCGGGCCAGGCGTTCCAGGACACTGGACGGGCGATCGCCGAGGTCCTGGAGGCGAAGGCCAGCGGCATCGGCACGATCGTCGAGATGACGCCGATCGGCCCGGGGCGGCGGCCCGACCGCATGCGCGCGGTTGCCGAGTCGACGGATGCCACCATCATCGCCGCCTCGGGCTACCACCGCGACGCCCACTACCACGGACCCGGAGGCGCTCACCCGCGCCGAGGTCGATGTTCGGCGCCAGGTCCAGGAGTTCCACCGGTTCCTGCGCGACCGCGTGCCCAGCTTCGAGAAGGCGGTGATCGTGGCGACGAGCCCGGCCATCGGGGTGCGGGAGAGCGGGTCCAGCCGTCCGTGCCCCGCGCCAGCTCGGTCGCGCGGCGCACGGCGCGCAGGATGCGGGGGTACTTCGCGAGCCGGTCGGGATCTGAACGGACGCGCGGGCGATCAACGCGCCACGGCACCCTGGCGCACTGGGCCAGAGAGCCGCACCAC
>JADGQG010000015.1 GCA_017882025.1 Chloroflexota bacterium | reverse complement strand
CGAGGTCGGCCAACGTCGCCCCGTCGCGGGCCACATGATTGATGGTCCGGCAAGCGACCAGGATCTCGGGGCCCAGCATCGTTTCCAGCTCAAAGGGCGTGTTCGCCCGATGTGTCCCGGTGGCGACCAAGACCGTGACATCCTCGGGCCGGATGAGCCCGTCAAGCTCGTCGAGGAGCGCTTCGACCATCAGCCGCCTCGGCTGGGGCCGGGTGATATCGCAGACGGAGACCGCAACCCGCTGGCCACGGTGAGCCAGATCTCGCAATGGCGGACCCGTGACCGGGCGCCGAAGCGCCTCGCGGAGGAGACTGCGGGGATCGGAGGCGGCCGGCCAATGGACTGGCTCGACGACCACGGTCCGGTCAGCCGGCAGCTCAACGGTCACGCTGCCGGCGCCATACCGGAGTGGCACTCGCACCACCGCCTCCCTCTATTCGGTCATCGCCTGCTGGCGGCGGGACCACCTATGGTACGACCTCGTGGCGGTACGTCCGCCCCCATCGGCTCGGCGCCGTCCGTGCAATGGACGAAACCGTCGGCCGCGAACCCCTCTGGCTCGTAGCGGGCGCCGACCGGCCCGTCGCGCCACGCGGCCCAGCGGTCGGACGGGAGCATGTGGAGCGTGTGCGGGCCGCCCGTCCCCGCCGAAGGTGGGCGCTCAGACAACGCGGCTATCCCGCCGCCAGGCGCTCAAGCCGGCCGCGGAGCCGCGCGAGGGCGCGCCGGTCTGCGCACGCAATGAAGAGTGTGTCGTCGCCGGCGATCGTGCCGACTGCTTCCGGCCAGCGGGCGCGGTCGAGCGCGGCCGCGATCGCGTGCGCCGACCCGGGCAGCGTGACGAGGACGAGAATGGGACCGGCTTCGCGGAACTCCACCGGGATGTCACGGAACAGGCGCCTGAGCCGTTCCTCGCCGGTCGGATCGGGCTCCGCCAGGCGGGCAGGCAGTGCGTAGACAGCCACGCCCTCGCGGCCAACCTTGACCAGCTCCAGCTCGGCGATGTCGCGGCTGATCGTGGCCTGGGTGGCCCGGAAGCCGCGATCTCGGAGCGCCGCAGCCAGCTCCTGCTGGGTCCGGATCGGGCGCTGCTCCACGAGGTCGCGGATCGCCCGCTGGCGGAGCTGCTTCATGACCTCCACGGTGCGCCCCGAGGGGTCGCGTCAGGCCGCGAGGAAGACGATGATGACGAGCGCCGCGAGGAGGAGCCGATACGCGACGAACACGGTCATCGGGTGGTGCCGGACGTACCGGAGCAGGACGTGAATGGCGGCCAGGCCCGAGACCACGGCCGCCACGAAGCCGATGGCGATTGCCCCGACATTGACGTCGGCGGCAACCTCGCCGGCCAGCAGCTTCTTGAGCTCGAAGAGCCCGGCGCCCGCGATCACGGGCGTGGCCATCAGGAAGCTGAACCGGGTTGCCGCCTCGCGGGTCAACCCGAGGCCCAGGCCGGCGCTGATGCTGATCCCGGACCGGCTGATCCCGGGCACGAGCGCAAGCGCCTGGGCGCAGCCGATCGCGATGGCGCCCTGGAAGCCCAGCCGCTCGATCCCGTCCGCCTTCCGGCCAAGCCGATCGGCCAGCCAGAGGATGGCTGCACCGACCACGAGCATCACGGCGACGAGGACGGGCTGGCGTACCTTCGCTTCGAAGAAGTCGCTCAGCAGCACGCCGAGCACGACGGCCGGCGGGAGCGTCGCCGCGATCAGCCAGGCCAGCCGTCGGTCCGGGTCACCCCGAAGCGAGCGGTCCCGGACGGCTGCGAGCCCGGCCGGCACGAGACGCGCCCAATCGCGCCAGAAGTAGGCGAGCAGCGCGACGAGCGTCCCCATGTGGAGCATCACCGAGAACGCCAAAGAGTTGATGAATGGGTCCGTCCAGCCCAGCAGGTACGGGACCAGGATGAGGTGCCCGGACGAGGAGATCGGCAGGAACTCCGTGAGCCCCTGGACGATCCCGATCACGAGTGCCTGGAAGGCGATATCCATGGAACGTTGAGGCGGGTCGGCCGTGAATGCCGCCCGCCGAACGCCTCCGAGCTAGCGGATGAAGAGTGGGGCGAGGACCAGCGTGATGGTAGCCAGCAACTTCACGAGCACGTGCAGCGAAGGCCCGGCGGTGTCCTTGAACGGGTCACCCACCGTGTCGCCGACGACGGCCGCCGCGTGCGCGTCGGAGCCCTTGCCCAGGACGTTCCCTTCGTCGTCCTTGAGGTGGCCCGACTCGATGTACTTCTTCGCGTTGTCCCACGCGCCGCCGCCGTTGTTGAGGACCGTGGCGAGGAGGACGCCCGCGATCGTGCCGACCATGAGCATGCCGGCGACCGCCTCGTAGCCGAGGAGCAGGCCGACGGCGATCGGAGTGGCGACCGCGACGAGGCCGGGCGCGACCATCTCGCGGAGCGCGGCCCGGGTCGTGATGTCCACGACGCGCGCGTAGTCGGGCTTCTGCTCGTAGGTCATGATCCCGGGCATCTCCCGGAACTGCCGCCGAACTTCGAAGATGATCGCGCCGGCCGTCTTGCCCACCGCCCGGATGGCCAGCGAGCTGAAGAAGTAGACGAGCATCGAGGCGATGAGCGCCGCGATGAACACGTTGACGTTCTCGAGGTTCACCGACGTCATCAGCGTGACGCCCGGCTTGCCCGCAGCGATCTGGCGGCCCAGGATCAGGTTGACCTTGTCGATGTAGGCGTTGAACAGGAGGAAGGCGGCCAGCGAGGCGGACGCGATCGCGTACCCCTTCGTGAGCGCCTTCGTCGTGTTGCCCACCGCGTCGAGGCGGTCGGTGATCTCCCGGGCGTGCGCCTCGGCTCCGCTGAACTCGGCGATACCGCCGGCGTTGTCCGTGATCGGGCCGAACGTGTCCATGGCCAGGATGTAGGCGGTGGTCATGAGCATGCCCATCGTCGCCACCGCGGTCCCGAAGATGCCGCCGACGTTGCGACCCGAGGCGTCGGTCAGGCCGGCCTGGGTGCCGAGCCAGTGGCTGGCGAAGAGCGCGATGCCGATCGTGATCGCGGTCACGAACGTCGTCTCGTAGCCGACCGCGGTGCCGATGATGATGTTCGTGGCCGGGCCGGTCTTGCTGGCCTCGGCGATCTCCTTCACCGGCCGGAACGTCCCGGCCGTGTAGTACTGCGTGATGTACACGAAGGCGACGCTGGTGGCAAGGCCGACGACCCCTGCCCCGAAGAACCAGATCCAGGGCGGGATGCCGTTGGCGCCGGTCTGGGTGCCGGTCTGCATCATCACGTTCGTGACGAAGGCGAGCGAGATGACCGACAGGATCGTCGTGACCCAGTAGCCACGATTGAGGATGTTCATCGGGTTCTCGTCCTCGCGGCCGCGGACGAAGTACATCGCGATGATCGTGGAGAGAAGCCCGAAGGAGCGCACGACCAGCGGGAAGAAGATCCAGGCTTCGGGATGCGGCCAGCCCGCCTTCTGAGCGACGAAGTAGACGCCGACGCCAAGGATCATCGCGCCGATGTTCTCGGCGGCGGTGGACTCGAAGAGGTCGGCGCCACGGCCTGCGCAGTCACCCACGTTGTCGCCGACGAGGTCGGCGATGACACCGGCGTTGCGAGGGTCGTCCTCGGGGATGCCCTTCTCAACCTTGCCGACGAGGTCCGAGCCGACATCGGCAGCCTTCGTGTAGATCCCACCGCCGAGCTGAGCGAAGAGCGCGACGAAGCTGGCGCCGAACCCGTAGCCGACGATGAGGAAGGGCGCCTCCTTGACCGTCTCGGCGTTGAGGCCACCGAAGGCGACGAACATGAGGTAGACGCCCAGGAGCGACAGGGCGACGACGAGGAAGCCGGAGACGGCGCCGCCACGCATCGCGACCTGGACCGCCTCCACGAGGCTGCGCCGAGCCGCCGCGGCGGTCCGGACGTTCGCCTTCACGCTGATGAACATGCCGATGATGCCGGAGGCCATCGAGCATGCCGCACCGACGAGGAACGCGATCCCCGTCCGGATGCCGAGCTGGGGCCCGAAGATGCTCGTGTCGGCGACGTCCGCCGTCTCGAACGCGGAGATGAGGACCGCGATCCCGACGGCACCGACGAGCGCGAGGATCGCGATCGTCGAGTACTGGCGCCGGATGAACGCGACCGCCCCCTCGAAGATGGTCGCCGCGACGTCCTCCATCTCCTTCGTGCCGGTATCGCGCCGCAGCACGTCCCGGGCGAGGAAGATCGCGAAGGCCACGGCGATGAGCCCGGCCGGCAGGATGATGAGCTGAAGCGAGCTGGGATCCACGGCTGGTGCGAAACCTCCCTGTCAGGGCAACGAGCGTCCGCTCGAGCACGTCCATCGCGCCGGGGACGAGGAAAGCCTGGCTCGCCTGGGCTGGCGCCCCTCCGCGATGGCGGGGCAGGATTGGTGCGGGCAGGCCCAGCAGAGGATAGCGTCCGGTCGGTGCGAGGGTCAAACTGCATAGCGGCCCAGGATATGCAGTCCGAACGGCCCTCATGCTCAGGGCGAGACGCTCCGCTTTCCCGCCATGTCAGGCGAGGAGGAGCACCGCGTAGGCCGCCAGCCAGTGCTCGACCGTGTAGTCATCGCCCATCGCGTGGGGCAGGGCAGCCGCCGCATGGCGCGCCATCGCGACCCGGGCCACGGCGGCGCGAGGGTCGTCGGCCGGGAGCGCCTCGGCGAGCCGACGCCAGCACCAGGCGCGGCTCGCGTTGAGCCCGTGAAGGTGCGCGATGTGGCCGTCGCGCGCGTCCGAAACCACGACCGGCGTGAAGAGAGCCCGTGGCTCGCCGGCGGCAATCCCGGGAAGGAAGCGGGCCAGCCAGACCGCGAACGCGGGGCCGGGCAGGAGCTGCGCCATCAGCTCGGCCTCGGTCAGGGCGGGCGAGAGGAAGTCGAACCCGGAGGGTCCCCAGCTGCCCGGGTAGTCCACGTCGCCGGCGTACCAGCGGCGGGCCGCGCCGACCAGGGCATCGAGCAGCCTCGCGTCGCCGGTGGCCGCGCGATCGCGCGCGTGGGGGAGCGCGAGCGAGATCCCGAAGGCGCTGTTCGTGTGGACCCCGTAGCGAATTGGGTACGTGGCGAGGGGAAGCCAGCCCAGGAAGTTCGCGGCCAGGGCGTCCCCGAGCGGTGCGAACCGTTCCGCCCAGCGCCCGCCATCCGCGTCGTCCCACGCCGCCAGCTCGTGGACGAGAGCGAGACCCCACCCCCAGCCGTACGGCCGCTCGCGATTCCGGTTGTCCGGGTCGGCAATGAAGCGGGCCTCGGCGGCAAGCGCCGCCCCGTCGAAGCGCGCCTCGAGCTCCGCCCGGATGTCGGCGGCCGGGATCACGTCGGGGACGGATCGCAGGAGCCGCACCAGGAGCCAGTGCATCTCCACACAGGAATGCCAGTCGAAGCTGCCGTAGAAGACCGGGGTGCGCTCGCGGGGTCGGCGCGGCAGGTCCTCCGGGCCGCGGACCGTGTGCCAGACGTCGGCCGGGAACTCCCGGGCGATGTTGGCCAGCGCCACGGCCGCGTAGCCCGGCGCGTTCTCCCGGAGCAACGCCGGCCGGTCCATCGCGGCGCGCCCACCGGATCCCTGCATCGCTCCTCCATCGCGCGGGATGGGCTGGCATGGGGCGTCGCCCCACGCCAGCCCCTATACTGCCGGACTTGTGACCAGACGCCCCCTCGGGTGCCTCTTCGAGATCGTCGAGACGCTCGTCCTGACGCTCATCATCTTCTTCGTGATCCAGACGTTCGTGGCCCAACCCTACCGCGTCGAACAGATGTCGATGGAGCGGACGCTGGAGCCGGACCAGTACGTCCTGGTCGACAAGCTGACCCCGCGCTTCGACCCATACAGTCGCGGCGACATCGTCGTCTTCCAGCCGCCGGACGGCTGGACGGAGGGGACACAGAACACGCCGTTCATCAAGCGCGTGATCGGCCTGTCAGGCGACATCGTCGAGGTCAAGGACGGCGCAGTCTGGGTGAATGGCACGAAGCTCGACGAGTCGTACACGTACGACCTGCAGCCCACCACCGCGACCGAGGAGCCGGCGCGCTGGGTCGTGCCCGACGGCCAGCTGTTCGTGATGGGTGATCACCGCGCGGCGTCGGCAGACTCCCGTTCCTTCGGCACGATCGCGAAGGATCGCGTCATCGGGCGTGCCTGGCTGCGCTACTGGCCGCTGTCGACGTTCGGGATCCTGCCCACGCCCACCTACCCGGCTCCGGTCGGGAACGGCGACGCGAGGCCGAGCCCCGCCGTTCCGTGACCCCGCTCCTCGTCGCCGCCGGCGCGCTCGTCGCCATCGGGGCGGCGGTTGGGACAGGCGCACGCGACGCCCGGATCGCCTCGCTTGGCCTCGCCGTCATGCTTGCGGCCGCGCCGTTCGTGGCAAATCCTCTCCCAGGGCCGCTGCCTCTCGCGTTCGGGGTCGTGGCCGGCATCCTGGCCGGGTTCCTCGTCTTCGTCGCGGCGCGTCGCGTGCCCAACCACGCCGGGCCGCCACTGGGCCTCCCGGCCACGCTCGGCGCGGCGGCCGCGGGCTTCGCGGTGGGGATCAGCGCGACCGCGGTCGCGCTGCCCCGACTGGGCCCCGACGCCGCGCTCGCAGCCGGACTTGCCGCATGTGCCGTGGCAGTCGGGCCGATCGCCGTCACGCGTGACATATTCCGCCTCGGCTCGGCGCTCATCGTGCTTGTCGGCGGCGCCATCCTGGTCCTGACGGCGCTCGCAGGCACGCCCGAGCCGCTGACCGGCATCGCTGCCGGGGTCGTCCTCGTCGCGCTGGCCGGGGCCGTGGCGGCGGTGACCGGCGGCGCCGTGGCGGCGACGGGCGGCACCGCCGTCCCTGATGGCCTTCCCGGTCGCCGGGCGGCAGCGACCCGCGCCGGTGGCGATCGATGAGCGTGCTCCCGTTCCTTGCACTCGCGATCGTGGGGGCGGTGATCGCGACGCTGCTCCGCGAATTCCGTCGGCTGGGGACGCTCGCCGGGCTCGGCGCTGTGGTCGTCGCGCTGGCGGCGGCCGGCCTCATCAACCCGGATACCCCGCTCAGCATCGGCGGCGGGGCGCTCGCCGGAAGCGACCATCTCCGCCTGGTGCTCACCCTCTGCCTGGCCGGGGGGCTTCTTGTGCTGATCGTCGCGCGGCTGGCAACGTGGCAGCCGTCGGCGCCCGGAGCGCTCCTCGGCGGCGCGGCGGGCATCGGTTTCGCCCTTGGCCTCGCCGGTACGCCGCCGGGCCTGCTCGGCGCGGCGGCCGCCACGATCGCCGCCAGTGTGCTCGCGCTCGGCAGCCCGGCGGCGCCGTCCCGCATCCGGGCGCTGGCGCGAGAGCTGCGCGGCGCCGCAACGAGCCTCGTGATCGGCCTCATCGCCGCCGGGATCGTGCCCGGGGTCGCCCCGGCGCCGGGCGCCGCTCCCGCCGAGCCGGCGGCGGCTTCGCTCGTGCTCCTCGGGATGGCGCTCGTCGTGGCACACCGGTTCGGGGCAATCCCGCTCCACGCCCGCGTCTCGCGCCTCGCCGATGCGGCTCCCTCCGGAGCATTGCCGATCCTCGCCGCGTGGCTCCCGGCCGCCTGGGGGCTCATCATCCTGGGCTGGGCGCCGGCGGCGCTCGGCCCTTCTTCTGTCGGGCTCGGCCTGGAGCGCGGCCTCGTCGTGACGCTCGCGCTGGCGACCCTCCTCTTCGGGACGGTCGCCGCGCTCATCCAGGACGAGGTGGAGCACGTGGTCGCCTACACGATCGTCGCGGATGCGGGCGTCGCGCTCCTCGCCCTGGCGGCGCTCGACCCGGCGGCCCGCGATGCGGCCCGCGCCTGGATTCTTGTCTTCGCAACGACGAGGACGGCGATGATCGGCTGGACGATCGCCTTCCGGGCCGCCTTCGGGACGGGCCGGCTTCGCGACACCACCGGCTGGCTCCGCCGAGCGCCGGCCCTCGGCGTCGCGCTCACCGGGATCCTCGTGGCCGCGGTCGCCTGGCCGGGCCTGCTGGCATGGGACGCGCGGCTCACCATCCTGCAGTCCGCCACGGCCGGGCCCGCGCTCCTCCTGGCCTACGCAGGATCGCTGGGTACGGGGGCGGCGATCTGCCGCGTGCTGGTGGTCGGCGGCGGCCGCCCGTCCGCGATCGTGGCGAGCTCGCTCGGCGAACTCCCCCGCCTCCCGGCGGGGCTCGTGGCCCAGGCCGCGGTCCCGATGCCCGACGGCGCTCCGCCGGCGGGGGCGATCGCGGCGGCGGGCGCGCTTGCGCGTCGGCTCCGAGTGGCCGCCGCGGCGGCCGGCCGGGACGCGCGTCCCACGCTGGAACTCAACCGCATCCCGTTGCGCGCCTTCGCAGTGATCCTGCTCGCGGGGCTGGCGCTCCTCGCGGCAGGCGGCGCGTTCGGGATCGACGCGGCGGCGCGGGCGCCCGGGCCGATGCTCCCCTCGCCGGCCCCATTCGTCGGGGGCTGATCAGCCCTCGGGGCCGAGCGCCCAGCGATCGATCTCGCGGGCGTACTCCAGCGTCCCTTCGGGGAACCAGAGACTGAGCTCGGTCTCCGCGGTCTCAGGTCCATCGGAGGCGTGGATCAGGTTCTGGGCAACCTCGAGGGCAAAGTCGCCGCGGATGGTGCCCGGGGCAGCCTCCCAGGGCCGTGTAGCGCCGACCATGGAGCGGACCACGTCGATCGCGTTCGGGCCCTCGACCGCTATCGCGATGAGCGGGCTTGACGTGATGAAGGCGACGAGCCCGGCGAAGAACACTTTGTCGCGGTGAATCGCGTAGTGGCGCTCCGCGAGCTCGCGCGAGACGTGCAGCAGCTTGAGACCCACGAGCTTCAAGCCACGGTCCTCGAAGCGGGTGATGACGCGGCCGACCAACAGGCGCTGGACGCCGTCCGGCTTGATGAGGACGAGGCTGCGTTCGGTCATTGCGGACTCCGTTCGGGATCGGGGGCAGCGGCCGCGTCGGGGGCGGTCCCTCGCGCATCGATGGGTTCGACCGCGCCCGCGCCGGAGAACGGGGGCGGGGCGTGCGTGCCGCCGCGGGCGCGCGTGTCGGCGACAGCGTAGGCGATGCCGGCGGCCTCGTGGCGGCCGAGCGTGCGAAGTGCCTCCGCCCGCGCGAGGAGGAGCGGCGCGCCCGGGCGTGCGGCGAGGGCGGTATCGGCCCGCTCGAGGACCTCCTCGGCGCGGTTCGGCGTGGCGCGAAGGGCGAGCACGAGCAGGACGGCCGCCGCGGCGTCGTCACCCGCGTCGAGCCGCTCGCCCGCGGCCGCGATCGGGTCGGGCAGTGCCGAGTCCGCGGACTGGGTGAAGACGCGAGTGATGGGCACCCCGACGGCAGCGGCCCCCGCCAGTTCGGGGCCGGCGTCGCCCGGCCCGAAGCTCGGCCAGGCGTCCGCTCGCGAGGAGATCCCGGCGAACAGCGCGTCGAGGGCGGTCGCCACGGACCCGGTGGACCCGGCCCGGAGCGCGTCGAGAGCGGCCGCCACGTGGACCGCGGCATCGTCGTGGCGGCCACGGACCGTGAGCCCGTCCGCGATCAGCGCATGTGCCAGGGCGCGGGCCCGCCCACCGGCCTCGTCGCCGCCGGCCGGGTCCACGTCGAGGTCGTCCCGGGTCGCTGCGGCATCGGCCGCGCCGACGCCAGCGCCGAGCCACGCACCGGCCGCCTCGGCCGCGCCGCGCAGGTCACCCGTCCGCCAGCGTGCCTCCGCCAGGTCCAGGATTCCATCCGCGTCGAGCCCGCCGTCGCCGGCCAGCTCCTCGAGCTCGACGCGAGCCAGGCGCAGCAGGCCCGTTCCAAGGTGAAGGCGCGCGAGGCGGCCGGCGGCCGCCTGTGCAGCGGCTCCGGGTGGAGCGCTCATCGGCGGGCCGGTGAGCGGCGCACGGGGAGTCGCAGGGTCGACTCGAGCGCGCGGCCCTTCCCGGGAGGTGCCACCACGGCGAGCCGGAGTGCCTCGTCGTGGAAGAGCCGGCAGGCCAGCGTGCGCACGTCCGCGACGGTCACGGCCTCGATCGCGGCGAGCGCCTCGTCGGGGGTGAGGACCCGATCATGGAGCGCCTCCTGCGTCCCGACCCAGGAGGCGAGGTAGCGGGTCTCGTCCAGGCGGACCTCCAGGCGGCCGGCAAGGTACGCCTTCACCTTGGCCATCTCGTGGCCGGAGACGTCCTCGTCCCGAAGCCGGGCCAGCTCCGCGAGCACCGCCGCGATCGTCGGCCTGATTCGCCCCGGGTCCACGCCGGCATAGATGGAGAGCACGCCCGCGTCGCTGTAGGCGGCGATCGAGCTGCCGACGTCGTAGGCAAGGCCCAGCTCCTCGCGGACCTCCAGGAAGAGGCGGCTCGACATGCCGTCCCCCAGCACGCCGTTGAGGACGGAGAGCGTCCATTGGTCAGGATGGTCGCGTGGGAGCGCCGGTACGCCAAGCACGAGCTGCGCCTGGGTGGACGGCCGCGACGCGCGCAGGGTCCGCTCGCCGGCGGGGATCGCGGGCGCCGGCAGGTACCGTGGCGTGGGCCCGCCACCTGCTCCAAAGGCGCCCGCGGCGAGCCCCACGACCTGGTCGTGAGGAAGATCGCCGGAGGCGGCGATGACGACGTTGGACGGCTGGTAGTACGTCTGCCAGAACTCGTGGATTGCGGGCGCCGGGAGCGCCCGGACGCTGTCCTCTGAACCCGCGATCTCGCGCCCGAGCGGCGTGTCGTCGAAGATCGCGAGGTCGAAGAGGACGTTGACGTGCTCCGCGGGGTCATCGAGGTACGAGCGGATCTCCTCGACGATGACATCCCGCTCGTTCTCGATCTCCGCATCGTCGAGGTTCGGCCGGACCACGAGCTCGCCCAGGACCTGCATCGCCGTCGCCGCGTGGCGCGCCGGGACCCGGACGTAGTAGACCGTCGACTCGCGGTCCGTCGATGCGTTGAACGTTCCGCCCAGGCCCTCCACGGCCTCCGAGAGGGCTCGCGTCGTCGGATACGCCCGCGTTCCCTTGAACGTCAGGTGCTCCATGAAATGGGCGCAGCCAGCCTGCCCGGGCGCCTCGTGACGCGAGCCCGCCAGGACGTGCGCCTCCACCGTGAATGACCGGGCACCCGGCAGTCGCGCGGTGATGACGCGCGGCCCGGCCGGCAGCGCGGTTCGTTCGAACATCGGCCGAAGGGTATCCGATACGCCGCCGCCCCGGACGCCGACGGCCCATCGGTCGGGTCGCGGGCGGCTATCCTTGACGCGCGCGCGCACCCCCGAGACGGGACCCGAGGCCGCGCGGCAGACGCGTTCCCTGCCGCACGGCCCTGCGGCTCCCCGCCGGGCCTGGTGATCGCACGGAGGAGAGGACGAAGGATGGCCAGCCGACTCCTGAAGCCGCTGTCGCTGCTCGCGGCGGGTGCGCTCATCGTCAGCGCGTGCTCATCGGGCGGCGGGAGCGCCAGCTCGTCCCCGTCGAGCGCGGCGGGCGTCCCCAGCGCCGCGCCGTCAAGCGCCAGCGCCGCGCCGTCGAGCGCCAGCGCCGCGCCGTCGAGCGCCGCGCCGTCAAGCGCCACTGCCTGCGAGGCCGGCGCAGCGGCGGGGACCCAGATCCCGGATGTGGTCGCCGGCCAGTTCAACGTGGCGATGGTCCTCATCGGCCCGCACAATGACGGCGGATGGAGCCAGGCCCAATACGACGGCCTGGTCTACATGTGCGAGCACGTCGCCGGCACACATGTCGCCTATATCGAGAACGTGCCGGAGGGCACGTCCTCCGAGCAGGTCTTCCGGAGCCTCGCGCGCAAGGGCTTCGACTTCATCGTCGGCACGTCCTTCGGCTATATGGACCCGATGGCAACCGTCGCCGAAGAATTCCCGAACCAGACGTTCCTCCACCTCACAGGCTACAAGTCGAACGGGAAGAACTTCGGCAACCTGATGGGCGCGGTCGAGGACATGAAGTACCTGGCCGGGATGCTGGCCGGGTCGCGCGCCAAGCTCGACAAGATCCCGAAGCTCGGCTACATGGCGACGTTCTCTATCCCCGAGGAGCTTCGCTTGGGCAACGCCTTCATGCTCGGCGCCAAGAAGACCTGCCCCGAGTGCACGATGGACGTCCGCTGGATCAACACCTGGCATGACCCGGTCGCGGAGAAGAACGCGGCGGCCTCGCTCTTCGACGCCGGCGCGGACGTGGTCCTGACCGGAGCCGACACGCCGGCCGTGGCCGACGTCGCCCAGCAGAAGGGCAAGTGGGGCGTCACGTACGACTACTTCGGCTCGTGCAAGGTCGACCACTGCCTCACGACCCCGTACTGGATCTGGGGTCCCGAGTACGCGCGGATCGCCGAGCAGGTCAAGGCCAAGACCTACAAGGCCGGCTACGAGTACTTCGACGCCGACTCCGGGTCCCTGGGCCTCTTCGGCTTCATGGCTGGCCAGACGCCCCAGCCCGGCATCAAGGACCTCCCGGCGGCCGACGTCCAGGCGGTCAAGGACCTGCTGGCCAAGATGCTGGCGGGCCAGTTCACCCGCTTCGACGTCTTCGCCGGCCCGATCACGGACAACACGGGCAAGCAGGTCCTGGCCGCCGGCCAGAAGCTGCAGCAATCCGACCTCGACCAGTTCCCGCCCGGCACCCCCCCCTGCACCGTCTGCATGCACTGGTGGGCCCAGGGCGTCAACGCCACGATCCCCAACTAGGAGTCGATCGAAGTCGAAGCCCGCGACGATCGGCTCGTCGCGGGCTTCGTCGTTCCACGGAGCCCCAGCCATCGCATGACCCTCGAACTGGTCATCCCCGACCCGCGGCTTGCCGTCGAGATGCGTGGGATCGTCAGGCGCTTCCCCGGCGTCGTCGCCAACGACGGGGTTGATTTCGACCTACGCGTCGGCGAGGTGCATGCTCTGCTCGGCGAGAATGGCGCCGGCAAGAGCACGCTCATGAACGTGCTCGACGGGCTCTACCGGCCGGACGCCGGCGAGATCATGGTGGGCGGCCAGCCGGTGGAGTTCCGATCGCCGCGCGACGCGATCGCCGCCGGTCTCGGGATGGTCCACCAGCACTTCGCCCTCGTGCCCACCCAGACCGTCACCGAGAACGTGCTGATCGGCCTGGACCGGCCGCGCTTCCGGATCGACATCGGGCGGTACGACGACGAGGTCGCCGAGCTCGCGGCCCGCCACGGCCTGGGGGTGGACCCGCGGGCCCGGATCTGGCAGCTCTCGGTCGGCGAGCAGCAGCGCGTCGAGATCCTCAAGATGCTCTACCGCGGCGCCCGGATCCTCATCCTCGACGAGCCGACCGCGGTGCTGGCTCCCCAGGAGGCGCAGGACCTCTTCCGGACTCTCCGCTCCATGGTGGCCGATGGGACGTCGGTCGTCTTCATCAGCCACAAGCTCGGCGAGGTGGCCCAGATTGCCGATCGCGTCACGGTCATGCGGCGGGGCAAGGTGACGGCCTCCGGGATTCCCATCTCGGAGACCACCACGGCCGGGCTGGCCCGCCTCATGATCGGACGAGACGTCGTCGAGACGATCGAGCGGACGCCGTTCGACACTGGCCCTGTCGTGCTGAGCATGCGCGACGTCGAGGCCGAGAGCGACCGCGGGTTGCCCGCCCTGCGCGGCATCTCTCTCGAAGTCCGCGCGGGCGAGATCCTCGGGGTCGCCGGGGTCGCCGGCAACGGCCAGTCGGAGCTGGCCCAGGTCCTGACGGGACTCCGCCACTGCAGTCGCGGCTCGGTGACCGTGAACGGGGTCGAGGTCGGCAATCGGACGCCGCGGGACGCCATCAACGAACACGTCGCCCACGTGCCCGAGGATCGGACCGGGGTTGGCTCGGCACCCAACCTGTCCATCGCCGACAACCTGATCATGAAGAGCTACCGCGAGGCGCCGGTGTCAAGACACTGGTCGATCGACACGGGCGCCGTGCGCCGCTTCGCCAACCGGCTTCGCGAGACGTACAGCATCGCCGCGCCCTCCGTGGAGACCGAGACCCGCCTCCTGTCGGGCGGCAATCTCCAGCGCCTCATCCTGGCCCGCGAGATCGCGTCCGAACCGCGGCTCATGGTGGCCGTTCAGCCCACCCGGGGCCTCGACGTGGGCGCGATCGTCACCGTCCACCGCCTGTTGCTGGACCAGCGCCAGGCCGGGTCCGCGACGATCCTGATCAGCGAGGACCTCGATGAGATCCTGGCCCTCGCGGACCGGGTCGCTGTCATCTACGAGGGGCGCCTCGTCGGGCTCTTCGACGCCGCGGACGCCGACGTGGCGGAGATCGGCCTGCGGATGACCGGCGGGATGGCATCGCGGCCGCCGGAGCCTGGCGACGCGCCGCGGATCGTCCCGTGACCACGAGCGCGCCGGCCCACCAGCCCGACCGCAAGCCCGTCCGCCTGCCGTGGGCGATCCTCCTGGAACGGCGGCTCGAGATCCCGCGCTGGCTGCCGGTCGCGACCACGATCGGCGCCGTCGTCGTCGCCCTCGTCATCAGCGGGGTCATCCTGTGGTTCGCAGGCGGCGACCCGATCGCCATCTTCATCCACATCGTCCGCTCGTCGTTCGGCAGCCTCGGCGTCCTGTCCGACACGCTGGTCATGGCGACGCCGCTGATCCTCACCGGCCTTGCCTGCGCACTTGCCTTCCGGATGCGCCTGTGGAACATCGGCGCCGAGGGCCAGTTCCTCATGGGCGCATGGGGCGCCTCGGCCGTCGTGCTCATCCCGATCGTCCCGGCCGGCACACCTTCGATCATCACGATCCCCCTGATGATGGCCGGCGGGATGGCCGCCGGCGGCGTCTACGGGGCGATCCCGGGGATCCTCAAGGCCTTCCGCGGGGTGAACGAGATCATCGTCACCCTGATGCTCAACTACATCGCCGCACTGTGGATCGCCTACTGGGTCTTCGGGCCGTGGAGCGAGGCGGGCTTCCAGCTGACCGCCCAGTTCCCGAAGGAGGCCTGGCTGCCGCGCCTCTCTGACTACTCGAGCGCCGTACCGGCCTTCTCCGGCCTGACGGTCCACCTGGGCCTCATCTTCGGCCTGGTGGCAGCGATGCTGGTCCGGTTCCTCCTCTTCCGCAGCCGGAGTGGCTACGAGATCCGGCTCATCGGGGACAGCCCGCGGGCCGCCCGGTATGCCGGCATCAACGTCGCCCGCAACACGGTGATCGTCTTCGCCCTCTCGGGCGCCCTCGCCGGGCTCGCCGGGATGAGCGAGGTGTCGGGCGTCGTCCACCGGCTCCAGCAGGCCATCTCGCCCGGTTACGGCTTCACCGCGATCATCGTGGCCTACATCGCCAAGCTCCACCCGTACGGCGTGGTGGTCGCCTCGATCGCCTTCGGCGCCCTGATCCTGGCTGGCCGCGAGATCCAGCCCTCCGGGATCCCGGCGATGATCCAGGGGATCATCCTCTTCTGCCTGATCGCCAGCGAGGTCGTCCTCCGGTACCGCGTCCGCCTCGAGCGGCGGATGGCCTGATGGACCCGACGATCATCCTCGCCGCCGGGGTCGCCTCGGGGACCGTCCTCCTGTTCGCCGCCGTCGGCGAGATCTTCGCGGAGCGGGCTGGCGTCATCAACCTGGGCGTCGAGGGGATGATGCTGATCGGCGCGGTCGTGGCCTTCGGGACGGCCGTGGCAACCGGCAACGCGTGGCTGGGCCTCGTCCTGGGCACGCTAGCCGGCGGCCTCCTGGCGGTCCTGCACGCCGTCATCACGATCAGCTTCCAGGCCGAGCAGGTGGTCTCCGGCCTGGCCCTGACCTTCCTCGGCACCGGCCTGGCCCGCGTGCTCGGAGAGGACCTCTCGAAGGCCGGCGCGATCGCCCTCCTGCCGACGCTCACGATCCCCGGCCTGGCGGCGGTTCCGGCCATCGGGCCGATCCTGTTCACCGACCAGAGCGTCCTCGTCTACGTGGGCTACATCGTTGTGCCGATGGCCTGGTACTGGATCAACCGGACGCGGCCGGGTCTCCATCTGCGCGCGGTCGGCGAGAGCCCGACGGCGGCCGACACGCTGGGCGTCGACGTCTACCGCCTGCGGTACGCCTACGTGGTGGTCGGCGGCCTCTTCGCGGGCCTCGCCGGGGCGACCATCACGCTCGCCATCTCGCCCGGCTGGTTCGGCGACCTGACGGTGAACGGCCAGGGCTGGATCGCGATCGCGATCGTGATCTTTGCCCAATGGGGTGTTGGCCGGGCGGCCCTCGGCGCCTACGCGTTCGCCGCGATCCAGAGACTCCTGATCGACATCCAGGGTCCCGAGCAGCTGTTCGGCTTCCCCAATCCGTTCTACGTCAACCACACGCTGACGTTCTTCCTGGGGATGGTGCCCTACGTCCTCATCATCGCCGTGCTCGTTGCCGTGTCGGGCGAGGCCATCCGAAAGCGGATCGGGGCTCCGGCAGCGCTTGGCATCTCCTACGTGCGGGGCGAGCGCGGCCACTGACCGTCGCCCGGGCGGGCCAGTCAGGCCTCCTCGTCCTCCGGGGACGCGAGCAGCTCCATCTGGACGAACCCGCTGGTATCGAACGCGAGCTGACCCGGAACCTGGGCCCCGGGAACGCGCTCGCCGAGCGGCGCGTATTCGAGGACGACCCGTTCGTCGCCCTCGACCAGCGTGTAGACGATGAGCCGGTCCGGCCGCGTCTCGAAGTCCAGGTACTCGAACGAATCGATGTTCAGGCAGATCGAGACGGGCGTGAAGTAGCTCGACGTCTCCGGCTCGTCGATCACGACCCGCTCCACCCATCCGGTCCCCGACGCGACCAGGTCCCGGCCACGGAAGTAGCGGTACGAGACGGTCTGCTTGACGAGCGGGCGGAGCAGGTTGTGGATGTCCGTCCGCGACGCGACGATGCCGCTGTTCACGTAGAACTTCGCGGGGGTCGGACGCGCCATCTGGCATCTCCTGCCGTTCCGCCGTTTTCTCGGACGAGCCGCCCGCCCGTGCCGCCTGCTGAGCCGGGGCGCGGACCCGCCGATGGTAGCGCAGCGCGCGGCGCCGGATGCGACTCGACGGGTTGCGATTCGGAACCGTTCCGCGGGAGTGTCGCGAGAGTGCCGCGGGACGTCGACCCGGGCGCACCCGCCGCCGACCGGCCGGGCCTATCATCGGCATATGCTCCTCGTGATCGATGCCGGCAATTCCCACGTCACCGTCGGCCTGGCCCGCGATGGCGCCCTGATCGCCTCGCGGCGCGCGGCCAGCCGTGCCGGCGCGACCCCGGACGAGCTCGAGGTCCTGCTCGA
>JADGQG010000111.1 GCA_017882025.1 Chloroflexota bacterium | reverse complement strand
CCGGCGGGGACTTCCTTGCCGAGCCCCATACGCGCCGGCACATGCGCGAGCGCTGGAGCCCAGCGCTCATCGATCGCCGCCCGCCCGCCCCCGACGGCACGCCGCGAGTGGATGCACGGGAGCGAGCCCACGAGCGGGCACTCGAGCTGCTCGCGACGGCGCCGGGCGCGCCGCTCGATCCCGCGCTCGCCGCGGAGCTCCTGCGGATCGCGGAGACGGCCGGGGAGCCGGGCCGGTGACCGGGCAGGCCGGTCGGCGGCCGACCCTGGACCTGCTGGACCCCGCGGGCATCGAACGGATTCTCGATGAGGCGCTCGCGATCCTCCGGGACCCGGGCGTGCGGGTGGCGGACGCGGAAGCGCGGACGCTCCTGGAGGGCGTTGGTGCCGCGGTTCACGAGGGCGTGGCTCGCATCCCGGAGTCTGCGGTCCGGGCCGCGCTGGCGACCGTCCCGCGTGCGTTCACGCTCCACGCCCGCGATGGCTCGCCGGCCGTCCGGTATGGCGCCGGCGAGGTGGCCTTCGACCCGGGCTCCTGCGGCGTCGCTGTGCTCGACCCGGAAACGGGGGCCCATCGGCCGTCGACCGCCGCGGACCTCGTCCGGCTGGTGGCCGTGGCAGAGCGCCTGTCCGTCTACGCTGCCCAATCCACGGCCGTCGTCTGCTCCGACGTGCCCGCGGAGCTCGGCGACCGCTACCGGCTCCTGCTGGTCCTGCTCGGTGCCGACAAGCCGGTCGTGACCGGCGCGTTCACGGCCGACGGCCTGGGGCCGATGCTGGACCTGCTGGCGGCCGACGCGGGCGGCGCGGATGCGCTTCGGGCGCGACCACGGGCCGTCTTCGACGTCTGCCCGTCCCCGCCGCTCGACTGGACCTCGTTCGCCTCTCGCTGCCTGATCGGGCTCGCGCGTGCCGGCGTGCCGGCCCAGATGGTCTCGATGCCGCTTGCCGGCGGCGCGGGACCGGTGGCCCTCGCGGGCTGCGTGGTCCAGCATGCGGCGGAATGCCTGGCCGGAATCGTGATCCACCAGGCGGCGGCCCCGGGCGCCCCGATCGTCTGGGGCGGGGCGCCGGCGATCCTCGACATGCGGATGGGCGCCACTCCGATGGGCGCGATCGAGACGGCGATGCTCGATGCCGGCAACGCGGCGGTCGGGCGGTCACTCGGCCTTCCCACGCACGGCTACCTCGGTGCGACGGACGCCAAGGTCGTCGACGCGCAGGCCGGCATGGAGAGCGCGACGACGGCGCTCGTCGGGGCGCTTGCGGGGATCGACCTCGTCTCGGGAGCCGGCATGCTCGATACGCTGCGCTGCCAGAGCGCGGAGAAGCTCGTCATCGACGCGGAGGCGATCGCGAGCGCCCTGCGCCTGATTCGCGGGATCGCGCTCACGGAGGAGTCGCTCGGACTCGAGTCGATCCGCGAGGCGGGCTTTGCCGGGCGCTTCCTGGAGCTGCCGGAGACGCGCCGCCGGTTCCGGGAGGAGCAGTACCTCCCATCGGCCGTGGTGGATCGCGGCTCACTCCGCGCCTGGATCGAGGGGGGCGGCGGCGACATGTTCGCCCGGGCCCGTTCGCGGGTCGACGCGCTGCTGGCTGAGGCCGCGCCGTCGGTACTGGACCCGGCTTGCGCCGGCGAGCTGATCGCGCGGGTTGCAGCGGCGCTCCAGGCGGTCGGCTTCGACGGGTTGCCGGGCGTGGCCGCGGAGACCGCGGCGGAGGCGGCCGGCAGGTAGGCAACGCGCCCGGACCCGGCGCTCGTGCGTGCTCGGGCGAACGGCAAGGCGTCGCGGCTTGGCGGTTGACGATTCCTCGCGGCCGCGCCACGCTGACGGCGGAGCCCGCCTCGCCCGTGGATCGTGACTCCGTCCGCAAGACTCATCCGGGAGGCCGCATGTCCCGTCCGGCACGCGTCGCAGCCACGCGCGCGCTGCCCGCCCTGATCGCCGTCCTCGCGATCATCACGGCAGCCTGCGGCAGTCCCGCCACGCCCGCGCTCAGCGACCCGAAACAGATCCTGGAGGCGGGGATCTCCGGCCTGCAGGAAGCGAAGACGTTCCACGTCGAGGGGACCGCGAACGGCAAGGTGGTCCTCAGCCTGGGCGGCACGACCGGGACCGGGTCCGGGGCGCCGATCACGCTCGACGGATCCACGCTCACCGGCGACGCGGACCTGACCGGGAAGCGGGCATCCCTGTCGGCGACCGTCCCCACGCTCTTCGGCCTCACCGCCGACGTCGTGGCCGTCGACCAGGTCGTCTACACGCGGGTGCCGCTCCTCGGGTCGGGCGGCTGGACCAGGCAGGCCGGCACCGGCTCGATCTTCGACGCGCTCGCCGACCCGGCGAGGCTGCTCGCCGAGCTCGCGGCCTTCCTGAATCGACCGGGGGTGGCGCCGAAGAACCTGTCGAACGAGCGCTGCGGCGATGCCGACTGCTACGCGATCTCGTTCACGATCCCCGCGGCCGAGATCGGCGCCGTCACGAGTCCCGTCGCGGCGCTGCCCGGCGGGCTGGTCGTCGGCGACATCGCGGTCACGGCCCTGGTCCGGACCGATGCGCCGCGGCTCGCGAAGCTGAGCTTCGACGTCCCGCTCGGGGCCGGTGGGACGGTCAACGTGGCACTGGCGCTCTCGAAGTTCGGTGATCCCGTCACGATCGCGCCGCCGCAGGGCGGGTAGCCAAGGGCCAGGGCCGGCCCGGCTGGCGAAGGGGCCTCCATGGCCGGTGCAGGCCGCCGCCGTACAATCGAAGCGTGGAATCCCCGCCCCCGTGGCTGGCCGACGAGCCGCCCATGCCCGACGCGCCCGCGCCCGAGGAACAGCCGCCGCACGCGGCCGCCGGGCCGGATCCGCGCGCCCCGGAGCGTGACCGCGGCCTCGCCACCGGCGTCGCATCGCGCGAGGAACTGGCAGCGACGATCACGGCGCGTCTGAACCCCGAACAGGCCCGCGCCGTCACGACGACGGACGGGCCGCTCCTCATCCTTGCCGGCGCAGGGAGCGGCAAAACCCGGGTCGTGGCCCACCGGGTCGCCTACCTCGTCGGTGTCCTGGGCGTGGCGCCGTGGCAGATCCTCGCCGTCACGTTCACGAACAAGGCTGCCGGGGAGATGCGCGAGCGGATCGTCGCGCTCGTTGGCCCGGACGACGGCCGGAAGGTGGAGATGGGCACCTTCCATGCCGTCTGCGCGCGGATGCTGCGCCGGGACGGCGCGGCGATCGGCCTGGATCCGCGCTTCGTGATCTATGACACGGATGACCAGCTGACGCTCATGAAGCAGGTCTTTCGCGAATTCGACGTCCCGCTCCAGGGTGGCCCGATCCGGCCGCGGGGCGTGCTGGAGGCACTCTCCCGGGCCAAGAACGACCTCGAAGGGCCCGACGCGCTCGTAGAGGCGGCCACCACGCACTACCAGGAGGAGGTTGCGAAGCTCGCCGTTGCCTACGAACGGCGCCTCCGCGATGCCGGCGCCCTCGACTTCGACGACCTGCTGGGCTGGACCGTTCGGCTCCTCGAGACCCAGCCGGACGTGCTGGCCCGGTACCAGGCGCGCTGGCGCTACCTCCACGTTGACGAGTACCAGGACACCAACCGGGCCCAGTACCGGATCGTCCGGGCGCTCGCCGCAGCACACCACAACCTGTGCGTCGTGGGCGACGACGACCAGTCGATCTACGCGTGGCGCGGGGCGGACCTCCGCAACATCCTGGACTTCGAGCGCGACGAGCCGGGCGCGACCGTGGTGAAGCTGGAGCGTAACTACCGGAGCACGCGGCTGATCCTCGAGGCCGCCCATGCCATCGTGGCCAACAACCTCGACCGCAAGGAGAAGAAGCTGTGGACCGAGAAGGCGGGAGGCCGCCCCATCCAGCGCTTCGAGGCGTATGACGAAGAGGAGGAGGCGGAGTGGATCGCCCGCCAGGTCGAGGCGCTCCTTGGCGGCCGTGCGGCATCGCTGACCCGCAGGGCCGACGACGACGTGGCCTTCCGGCCGAAGGATGTCGCCGTCCTCTACCGGACGAACGCCCAGTCCCGGGCGATCGAGGAGGCATTCCTGCGCTACGGGATCCGCTACCAGCTCATCGGCGGGACGCGGTTCTACCAGCGTCGTGAGGTCAAGGACGCGCTCGCCTACCTGCGAATCCTGCGCAGCGACCGCGACCGCGTCAGCTTCGAGCGCGTCATCAACATCCCGCCGCGCGGCCTGGGGGACAGGTCGCTCGAGGTGCTTCGGATCGCCGCCGACGAGCCTGACGCGACGTACTGGAGCGCCCTCGAACAGGCGGCCACGGATGGGCTGCTCGTCCTGACCGGTCGCGCCCGCGGCGCGGTCGCGGACTTCGTGGCCCTTGTCCGGCGGCTCCGGACCCGGGTCGGGCTGCTCCCGCTGCCAGAGCTCCTCGACGACGTCCTCGAGGCGTCCGGCTACCGGGCGATGCTCGCGGACGGGACCGAGGAGAACGAGGAGCGCTGGCGGAACCTGCTGGAGCTTCGCTCCGTGACGACGCGCTATGACGACCTCTCGCCGGACGACGCGCTGGACCGGCTGCTGGAGGAGACGGCCCTTGTGGCCGATCAGGACAGCTACGAGGGCGATGCCGACGCGGTCACCCTCATCACGCTCCACGCGGCGAAGGGCCTCGAGTTCGGCGCCGTCTTCATCGGCGGCCTGGAGGAGGGGATCTTCCCACACGCCAGGGCCCTGGCCGCCGAGCGCGACCAGGACAACCCGCGCGAGCTGGAAGAGGAGCGCCGGCTGGCGTACGTCGGGATCACCCGGGCGAAGGAACGGCTCTTCCTCTCGCATGCCTCGCGACGGGCCACGTGGGGGCCGGCCGGTGGCCCCGCGATTCCGTCACGGTTCCTGTTCGAGATCCCCGCCGACCTGATGGAGGGTCCGCGGCTGCTTCCCGGCGCGGCGGACCCGTACGACCTCGATCTCGCGTTCGGGGCGCGGCGCTCGTCGCGCCTGGGCACGCGCGCCGGTGGCGCCTGGCGGGTGGGGAGCGGCCGTCCGGGCGCCCCCGCCCCCGGCGAGAGCTTCCGACCGACGCGCGACCTCGCCGCCCGTCGCAATGCGTTCGCGGCCGGCGCGGCCTCTGGGTCGCTGACCCCGAGGGGCCGGGGCCTCCAGGGCGCTGGTGCCGAACCCCCCGATCACCCGGACGCCGCCTTCCCGGCCGACGACGTCCCGGTTCGCCAGCTGCCCGGCCGCGCGACCGGGGCGTCGTCCGGCCGTCCGGCTGCTGCCCCCCGCGTCCGCGTCCCCGGAGAGCGGCTCTTCCGCGATGGCGACCGCGTCATCCACGCCCGCTTCGGGGAGGGTGTCGTCGTCACCTCGAGGCTCACCCGGGCCGACGAGGAGGTGACCGTGGCATTCCGCGCCGGCGGCGTGAAGACGCTCCTCGCGAGCATGGCGAACCTCGAGATCACCGGGTGAGCCTGCCCGTCGACGCCGCGCTCGTCGCAGCCGCGACCGTCCTCGCCCCGGACGCGGCCGTGACGCGGCATGCAGCGATCGCGGCGGAGATCCGGGAGGCGAATCACGCCTACCACGTCGAGGACAACCCGACCCTGTCCGACGCCGAGTACGATGCGCTCTTCCGTGAGCTGGTCGCGCTGGAGGCGGCCTTCCCGGCGCTGGCGACGCCCGACTCTCCGACCCAGCGGGTGGGGACCGGCGGAACGCTCGACGAGAGCAGCCCGTTTGCCGAGGTTCGGCATGAACGCCCGATGCTCAGCCTCGCGAACGCATTCGGCGAGGAGGAGCTGCGTGCATTCGACGCCCGCGTCCGCCGGGGGCTTGGCCTGCCGCCCGCGCCGGCGCCGGCCCCGGAGCTCCGCTACGTTGCCGAGCTGAAGATCGACGGCCTCGCGATCAGCCTCCGCTTCCGCGACGGGCGGTTCGTCCGCGGCGCGACGCGTGGCGACGGGACGACCGGTGAGGACGTGACCGCGAACCTTCGAACGATCGCCTCGATCCCGGATCGCCTCGCCGACGCCGCGACCCTGGAGGCGCGCGGTGAGGTCTACATGCCGAAGGCAGAGTTCGCCCGGATCAACGCCGAGCGCGAGGAGGCTGGGCTGCCGTTGTACGCGAACCCGCGCAACAGCGGCGCCGGTTCGCTTCGTCAGCAAGATCCGGCCGTGACGGCTGGCCGTCGGCTCAGCTTCTGGGCATACCAGCTCCACGAGGAGAGGCCGGCACGGGCGACGCTCGTTGGCGACGATTCCGGCGCCGGCGCGGCATCACCCCGAGGTCCGGCGGCCCCCGGCGGCGCGGGAGCGCGGCCGTCCGTGGACTCCCAGTCCGACGCGCTGGCGCGCCTGGCGGCGCTCGGCTTCCCCGTCAACCCGAACCATGCCGCGGACCTGGAGATCGAGGGTGTGATCGTCTTCCTCGAGGACTGGCGCGAGCGGCGCCACGACCTCGAGTACGAGACCGACGGCGTGGTCGTGAAGGTGGATCGCTTCGACCAGCAGGCCCGGCTGGGGATGGTCGCCCGGGCGCCCCGCTGGGCGA
>JADGQG010000014.1 GCA_017882025.1 Chloroflexota bacterium | reverse complement strand
AGACGCCGGTGTAGTAGCTCAGCCCCGTCGGAACCGTGTACTGCTTTCCGTCGAACTTGATGACATCGAGTACGGAGGGAGTGAAGTTCTTCATGAACGCCATTCCCGTGAGGTCAACGAAGCCACCTGCCCTGGCCAGCCGAGCGTCGTCGCCTTCATTACTGGCCGGGACGTACGAAGGAAGCGCCTGCGGCCCCGCGAGGCCCACGTCGATATTGCCTGCGCTCAACCGCGACGCTCTGGCCGCGGGATAGTTTTCGTTTGGAATCGAACTGAATGCGATTTTCACGTCCGGATATTTCGCCTGGAATGCTTGGTTCACTGCCTGGAACCCCGCGTCAGAGCCGGGGGCACTTGAGACCAGGATGTTCAATGTGCCCTTGGGGTGAGCGTCAGGTGTGACCCCGCCTCCGCCGGATGAGGGTGCGCCGGATGAAGGTGCGCCGGATGAAGGTGTGACCCCGCCTCCGCCGGATGGATTGTTTCCCCCAGAGCACGCGGCGAGCATACATGCCGTGGCGAGAGTGGCGACTGCCGCCATCTTCGATGCCATGGTTGATCCTCCAGGGAAACGATCCGATCCGAAACGTTTCGGTAGGCCGACCACGAATGCGCGAAGTGGACCCGTCCCCCAGGTCGCGCCCCCCTCGCGGGTTCGTGCGACCCATGAAGAGACGAGCGACGTGCCATTCGCTCGCCGACAGTATGCTGTCTGAGAACCGGGTCGTCATGACGGTGCGTCATCTCCACGGGGCCACCACTCGAGCAACGTCGCTGCTTTGCTGATCGTGCCCGTGGACGGACCGTTCAGGCTCGCGGGTCAGGCCAGGGTTCAGGGTCCGGGCCAAGCAGGTGCAGCGGGGACCCGAGTGCCGCGTGCTCTGGGGTTCCGGCGCGTGACCACCGAGTCGCGATCGCGCCTCGCGTCAACCCGAGAATGAGGGCAGCACCGGTCGCCGCGATTGCCAGCCAGACGCCCCACCCGACGGGTGCGACGCCGAGGATGAGCCACAGGCTCGCGGCATCCAGCCACAGGGCTGCCGGGAGCAGGAAGACGAGCCCGTGGACGTAGAGGGTGGGCGAGGCGACGATCGCGACGACGCCGAACCTCGAGAGGCCCATCCGACCGGAGGCCACGGCGGACGCGGCCGCCGCGATGACGGCGATGGCGATCGCGAGGCCCTGCGGCAGATAGTGCGCCAGAGCCGCTCCCTCCATGGGCGGAAACCGGCGAACGGTGTCCTGGAACGCCTGGAGGCCCCTCAGCCAGTCACCGTAGATCGCGAGACCGGTGAGCGGCAGCGTCACGAGGGCCAACACCGCAATTGCCATGCACCCGAGCACGAACGGACGCCACCGGCGCTCCCGGAGGAGCCAGAGCGCGGGGATCGCGGCCTGTGCCTTGAACACGCCGCCGAGCACCAGGGCCGCGCCCCACCTCCAGCCCGCCGCCAGTCCCAGGAATCCGAACGGCGCCGCGTTCCCGACGGACAATCCGACCGCGATCGGTGGCCAGAGGAACAGGAGTGGGATCCATCGGGATCGCACCCCGAGGAGCTTGAGCGCGAGGATCACAGCCGCGACCGCCGCGATCTCCCAGAGGGCGATGGCCAGCCCTTGAGGCAGACGAGACAGCGCTCCAAAGAATGGCAACACGAAGGGGGGGTAGACGAACGGGTTCCGCGTCGGATCCGACGGCGCCACGGCCAAAGGTCCGGCAAGGTAGACCGCCTGACCGTCGAGCCAGGCTGCACCGGTCTGGAGGTAGAGCTGTACGTCCCGGAACGGCCGATACAGGACGGCGATCGCGTCGTAGCTGCACCAGGCGGCAACGGCCGCCGCGATGACGAGTTGCGTGGCGACGGCCCGCGACCCGAACCAGAACCGCGCTGCAGCACCCGCCGCGAACGCCGCGCCGGCTATGGCACCCAGCCGGATCGAGTCGATCCGGAACCGTCCGAAGTGGCGAGTCACGTACCAAACTGACACAGCCAGCGCAGCCGCGAAGGCGATGACGAGGATTGCGCGCACGGAACGCGGGGCCCACGCGGCAACCGGACCAGGGTCACGCTCGCCCACCTCGTTGGATTCGAAATGGGGCGAGATGAATCGCTCGATCAGCAGCCCGAGGATCCATCCCCCGATGGCAGCCACGAGGATCAGGGCGATGAAGACGGGCGGGTCGAGATGCCAGACCTGGCCAGTCTGGACCTGCAGGAGCGTCGCCCCGAGGAGCAGTGCCAGGGCGGCCGGTGGCCACGCACGACCGGCCGACCTCCACGTCACGCGACCGCCCCAGGGAGGTGCGCTGGACACAGGGAGTCCCCTCACGTCGGTCCGTCGGCCCGAGCGGCTCGCGTCCGTCTTCGCGCGGGCGACGATCCCATGGTTCGCCACTCTCGCTGGGGCGCAGGCGCAGGGCAGCGCGCTCCTGGTTGCGAGCGCGTCGGCCCAAACCGTCTTGTTCTCGGCAGGTCGCTTCGGGCTCTCGTGGACTCGATCATCGGCGGTCCTCGGCTGGCCTCCTGTCGTCGAACGTTCGCAGCCCCCGAGACACCTCGGGCCCGTCGGCCCGCGCGTCTCTCCCTGGGCCCCGCGCACCCTGCAATCGCGGGGTGGCGGACGATCCTGGACCCTCGCATCTCGCCGCGCGGTGCGATCGCGGGAGGCAGTGTCCGTGCGGATACCCGCGTCGGGGCAAGAATAGCTTCGGTGGACGGGCCGCGGGTCAGGGCGGGTGGCGAGCCTCGTGATGACGCCTCAAGAGATGGGGCATCGGCCGTTCTGGCGGGACCGTCCCCGGGTCCACCCGGTAGACTGCGGCCCGGACCATCAGGGCATGCGCGGAGGATTCCCGTTTGGACGTGCAGTCGGCCGGGCCGCCGCCGGGCGGAACGCCGCGCGACGAGCAGGGCGTCACGCCAGCCATGGACCGGTGCGACATCTGCGGCACTGAGGGCCGCTTCGAACGCTTCCAACTGCGCGAGATGCTCTTCGGCCTGCGCGAGACGTTCGAGTACCACCGGTGTCCAGGCTGCGGTGTCATGCGCATCGGCTCGGTTCCCGGCGACCTGGGAAGGCACTACCCACCCGCGTACTACGCGATCTCGGCGCCCCCGGCCTCCGGTCCAGGCGACGGACGGCTTCGCGCCACCGCGGAGCGGGCGAGAAACCGCGCGGCGCTGTTCGGCACCGGGCGCGTCCCGGCGCGCCTCCTGCGCCGCTGGGCCCGGCCCCTCCCCCTCGAGGTTCGGCGGGCCGTGCCGTCCGTTCGGCGCGCAGGCCTTCGATCCTTCTCGGACAGGGTCCTCGACGTCGGCTGCGGTCGAGTGCCGGGCAACCTGATCGCTCTTCGGACGCTCGGGTTCCGGAACCTGACAGGGGTGGACCCATACCTCGACGAAGAGAGCGACCAGGATGGAATCGCCCTGCGGCGCCGTTCGATCCACGAGACGACGGGAAGTTACCGCCTCGTGACAATGCATCACTCGTTCGAGCACATGCCCGATCCGAAGGAAGCGATGGCGTCCGCGGGTCGACTCCTCGCCCCGGGCGGCGTGCTGATGGTCCGGACCCCCGTGATGGGGTCCTGGTTCTGGGACACGTACGGCACCAGCTGGTGGGAGCTCGACCCCCCACGCCACCTGTACATCCACACGGTGGCCAGCCTCGAGCAGAGCGCGTGCGCCGCCGGGCTCGAGCTGGTCGACATCGCCTGGGACTCTTCGCCGGTCGAGATCATCGCGAGCGAGCAGATCGCTCGCGGCATCGCCTGGCGCGAGTCCGCGTCGTGGGGCGAGAACCCGCCGGCCGGGCTGGACGACGCGACGCTCGCCGAGTATCGGGCCACGGTGACCGAGCTGAACGCGACCGGTCGCGCCGGTCGCGCAGCCTTCTACTTCCGGGAAGCCGGCGCGTCGTCCGATCGCGTCCGGACGGGCGCGGTCGTGAAGTGATCCGTCGCCTCGTTCGGTCGAGCCCGCGACTCACGGCGCTCGCACGAGGCGTGCGCGGCGCGGTGTTGGGGGTCCCACCGCCGACCAGCCGCCCGACGCCGCAACCCCATCTGGAGGACCGGATCCCCGAGCTCCGCCGGATCGATCCGCGGCAGTCGGCCAACGGCGAGATCCGGCTCAACCTCCTGATCCCAACGGTCGATCCGCGGGCAACGTACGGCGGGGTCCGGACCGCCGTCGACCTCTTCGCGGCCGTGGCAGCGCCCGTCCCGCTCCGGCGGATCGTCACCCAGGTCGGCCTGGAACCCGGCACGACCGAGTTCGAAGGATACGCATGCGTCTCCCCAGCGGCCGATGCCGCCGCGGCGCGAACCATCGTCACGTTCGACGGGACCGGAGGCACGCTCCCGGTCGGCCCGCGGGACGTGTTCGTGGCGACGTTCTGGAACACGGCTGAGGCTGCGTTCCGGGTCCGCGAGTGGCAGCGCGCGGTCTATGGCCGAACCCCGGACTTCCTCGCCTATGTGATCCAGGATTTCGAACCCGGCTTCTACCCCTGGTCAGCCCAGCATCTTCTCGCGCGCTCAACGTACGAGCGACCCTCGGAGACGATTGCCCTCTTCAATTCGGGCCTCCTGTGCGACTACTTCCATGCCGAGGGCCTGGCGTTCGAGCGGGAGTTCGTCTTCGAGCCGCGTCTGCCCGCGGCGCTGCGAGCCTTCCTGCCGACCGGATCGGGCGGCCGCGAACGTCGGATCGTCGTGTACGGGCGCCCGCGAACCCCGCGCAATGGGTTCCCCTTGATTGTCGAGGCACTTCGCCGGTGGCGGGCAACCTACGCCCGGGCGGCCGAATGGGCGGTGGTCTCGGCGGGGCAGCCGCATCCGGACATCGGCCTGGGGCCGGGGACGGTCCTGCGATCCGTGGGCAAACTCGATCTTGATGCCTACGGGCAGCTCCTCACCACCTCGGCGGTTGGCGTCGCGCTGATGATCTCGCCCCACCCGAGCTACCCGCCGCTCGAGATGGCGCACCTCGGGATGCGGGTCGTCACCAACCGGTTCGGGGCCAAGGATCTCGCAACCTGGCACCCGAATATCACGTCGGCCCCCGACCTCTCCCCCGAGGGCGTCGCCCGGGCCATCGCTGACGCATGCGACGCATACGAGGCAGATCCGTCCGGCGGCGGCCGAGAGACGCTGCGCCCCGACTACCTGTCGGATGAGCCGACGTTTCCGTTCGCTGCCGAGGTCGCAGCGCTGCTGGTCGCGGGCGCGGCGGGCGGCGCGCCCGCGAGTCCCGCACGGTCGTGACGACCCGCGGCGAGCCCGGAGCCGATCATGGACGCCGCAGAATCCCCAGCACCGGGTGATACCGGCGCGGGGCGAGGAGCTCATCTGCCAGGCGCGCCGAGATATGCCGCCATTCGTGCTCCGCGAGAACGTACGCGCGACCGTTCGCCCCGAGTCGCCGCGCCACGGCTTCGTCCCGGATGAGGGGGTCGATGGCCGCTGCGAGATCGGCGGCGGAGTCACCACGGGCTACCACCCCGGCCCGGGCCACCTCCACCAGACGGGCGGGTTCGAGTCGGGGGCTGGTCACGATCGGACGGGCAGCCGCCATGCAGTCGAAGAGCTTGATGGGCGCCACTGAATCCCAGTACGGGTGCGGGGGCGTCGGGATGACGAGGACGGAGGCCCGCCCAAGCTCGACGCCGATCCGCTGGTAGGGCGCGGACCCGAACTCGATCCAGTCCTCACCCGCCAGTACCGCCTTGAGGTTGTCGAGGTACCGCTCGCCGCCCTCTCCCGTTGCGGCAAGCCACAGGAGCAGGCGGACGCCGGGGGTCGCGACCCGGATCTCGCGGACCGCGTCGATGAGCGTCTCGATGCCGCGGGCCGGAGCCGCTCCGGAGATGAGGCCGACTGTCGGCGCGACCGGCCAGGGCTCCGGGCGGACGACGGACGTATCACTCCCGTTGGGCGCGACGATCACCCGGTCCGGGTCCAGGCCGGCAAGGCGGGCAAACGGTCCTGACGGCGCGACGAGCCACCGAAAGGCCGCCAGGCTGGCATCGCGGCGCGCGCGAAGTTCGCGCGTCTCCGCGTCCTCGCCGATCAGCCCCAGGGCCTCCTGGTGGATGACCGGGTCGTCGTGGAAGTCGAGGACTGCCGGGACGGCCCGTCGCTGCACCACCTCGAGGGCCGCGGGATCCAGGAGCTCGCACGAGGCCACCCGGGCAGGGCGCGTCCAGAGACGGCCGCGCGGTCGCCGCAAAGCCGGCCGGAAGTCTCGCGCGTGCCAGCCATCGACCACGCGCCCGCCGGTTCGTCGCGCCAGCTCGCTGAAGATGTAGTGCCGGCGCAGGTCGCCTCCCCAGCGCAAGCGCTGGCCCTCCGCGAGGATGACCCAGGGCCGGATGGCCGGCCCGATCACGCCCGGCCCGCCGGCGCGGGCCGTCGCGCGGAGACGTCGCCGATTGCCAGCTGGGCGAGCGCCGGCCGTATCCGCCGCGCCGCCCGCGCCCGGTGGCTCACGGCCTGCTTCCGCTCCGGCGACCACTCCCCCACGGTCGCCCCGCCTGGTGGCTCGCCCTGCGGCTCGAAGATCGGGTCGTAGCCGAAGCCGTTGGCGCCCCGCGGCGCCGTGGCGATCCTCCCGGAGAGCGTGCCGCGGGCCAGCCGGACCGGCATCCCGCCGCGGGGCCCCGCACGCTCGGGAAGCGCCAGCGCGAGAACGCAGCGATACCGGGCGCCGCGCGCGGCCGGCGGCACGCCTTCGAGGGCGGTCAGCATCTTCGCGTTGTTCTGAGCGTCGGTCGCCCGCTCACCGGCATAGCGGCGCGTCCGCACGCCGGGCCCTCCGCCGAGCGCGTCGACCTCCAGACCGGAGTCGTCGGCCAGGGTCGGCAGGCCGGAGAGCCGGGCGTAGAAGCGCGCCTTGAGGGCGGCGTTGACGGCGAAGGTGCCGCCCGTCTCCTCGACCTCATCGGCGATCCCGACGTCATCGAGGTCCACGAGCTCCACGTCCGGCAGCGCGAGCAGGTCGCGCAGCTCGGCGAGCTTGTGGCGCGAGCGAGTTGCGACGAGGAGGCGCGAACGGGAGGCCACCCCCCACCATCACCGCTTGACGGTGGCGAGCGTCGCCGCCTGCGCCTCGAAGAGCCGCCCGAGCCCGACGTGGGCGAGATCGAGGAGGCCGTCCAGCTCCTCGCGGGAGAAGGCGCGACCCTCGGCGGTTCCCTGGAGCTCCACGTACCGGCCGGCGTCGGTCCCGACGACGTTGAAGTCGACCTGCGCGACGTGGTCCTCCGCGTAATCGAGGTCCAGCACGTTGGCGCCGTTCACCATCCCGACGCTGACGGCCGCGACCTTGCCCACGAGGAGGCGCTCCATCCCGAACGTGATCAGCGCTGCTGCCAGCGCGACGTACCCGCCGGTGATGCTTGCCGTGCGCGTGCCGCCGTCCGCCTGGAGAACGTCGCAATCCACGATGATTGTCCGCTCGCCCAGCCGCGACAGGTCCACCACCCCGCGCAGCGACCGCCCGATCAGGCGCTGGATCTCGTGGGTCCGCCCGCCGACCCGCCCGACCGTCGACTCCCGCTGGGTCCGCTCGGTGGTCGCGCGGGGCAGCATCGCGTACTCCGCCGTGACCCAGCCGGTGCCCTTGCCGCGGAGATGGGGCGGGACGCGATCCTCGATCGTGGCCGCGCAGAGCACCTCCGTATCCCCGACCCGGATCCGGCACGAGCCCTCCGCCCATTTCTGGAGCCCGAGCGTGAAGCTGACGGCGCGCAGCTCGTCGGGCCGTCGCCCGGAAGGGCGCACGACCGGCGCGCGGTTCCCGATCGTCATGATCCCGCCTCCTCGCCGGCGGTCGCCGGCCCTCTTATCTGCGCATCGGCCCCGTCGCCGGCCTGCTCTCCTGGCCCTTCACCGGCGGCGAGCTCCGCCTTCGCCTGGTCCCAGAGCTCGTCGAGCTCCGCGAACGAGAGGTCCCTGAGCGCCACGCCTTGCGCCGCCGCCAGGCGTTCCACGATCCCGAAGCGCCGCCGAAACTTGCCGTTGGCACCCCGCAGCGCCGCCTCCGCGTCGACGCCATGATGCCGCGCCAGGTTCACGAGCACCATCAGGAGGTCCCCGACCTCCTCCGCTCGCGCCGCCGCGGAGGGCGCCTCGGCGAGCTCCGCGAGCTCCTCGTCCACCTTGGCCAGGATCCCGTCGATGCTGGGCCAGTCGTAGCCGAGGTGGGCGGCTCGCTCCTGCATCTCCTGGCTGGCCGCGAGCGCGGGGAGGGACCGGCTGATCCCCTCGAGCGCGCTCTTCGGCGCCGTCACCTCTTCCCCGGCCGACGCCTCGGCGGCCCGCTCCGCCTGCTTGATCCGCTCCCACTGCCGGTTCACGTCCGTCGCGGTCCGGGCCTCCGCGTCCCCGAAGACGTGGGGATGGCGCCGGACGATCTTGCTGGCGATCGCGGCCTGGACGTCGGTGAGGTCGAAGATGCCCGCTTCCGCGGCGAGCTGCGCGTGGAGCACGACCTGGAGCCAGAGGTCGCCCAGCTCCCCGGCGAGCGCCGGGGTGGCCCCGTCCGCCAGCGCGTCGTAGACCTCGTATGCCTCCTCCAGGAGGTGGCTCCGGAGCGACTCGTGGGTCTGCTCGCGGTCCCACGGGCAGCCGTCCAGGGCGCGGAGCCGGCTGGAGATCCAGGGCATCCCCCAGGGCGAGGCGAATGCTGCCTCCGGCGCCACCGGCCCCAGGTAGAGAGGGCCGGCCAGGTCCGTCGCGGACAGCTCGCCGACCGTCGTCCCGTCCGGCGCTCCGAAACGCCCGACGAGATGGTCCGCCGGGTAGAGCCGCCGGAGGACCGCGATCGGGTCGTCCCCGCCAGGGCCATGCCGGCCGGGCAGCGGCGCGGGCGGCGCGGACGGGTGCGGGGCACGGAGGGCGGCCAGCGGCACGATCACGACCGGACGCGTCGGCTCCAGCGGGAGAGCGACCAGCCGCTCCGCCGGGATCACCGCCATCCCGTCCGCCGGGTCCAGCCCCCAGCGGAGGCGCGCCTCGGCGAGGAGCGCGTCCAGCATCGCCGGGCCGTCAGGCTCCAGTGGACGTGCTGACCAGCCGCTCGATCGTGGTCTGCTTCGGGTCCGCCTTCACGCCCTGGTACCAGTTGTTGAAGGCGTCGCTCTTCAGCGTCTGGGTCTGGGCCGCATCCGGCTTGCGGTCCTGCACGTTCGTGACCTTGAAGAGGCGGATGCCGTCGCTCGAGACGACCGGCAGGCTGATCTGGCCGGCCTGGAGGCCGCTGATCGTTGCTTCCTGTTCGGCGGACAGCTGGTACTTCGCGATCCAGCCCATCGAACCGCCCTTCGTGGCGGACGGGTCGATGGAATTGTCCGCCACGAGCTTCGCGAAGTCGGCGCCCGGCTTCGCTGCCGCCGTGGCGAGCAGGCCGGCCCGCACGAGCGGAACGTCCGCCGAGACGAACTCGATCACGTGCCACCCGAAGGCGGACTGGACCGGTTCCAGCAGCTGGCCGGGCGTCAGCCCGGGAGCGTAGATGGCGGCCGCGAACGCGGGGTCAAGCGACGTGGACGTGTCGGCCTTGGAGAAGTACGTCAGGAACCCGTTCTGGGTGGCCGACCCGGTGTCGTCGCTCGACGCGGCGAGGGCCGCAAACGTGGTGGTGCCCGCCTTCAGCTTCGCGACGGCGTCGACCGCCTCCTGCTTCGCCGTCGCCCAGGCCGGGTCGTCGGCCTTGACGCTGCTCGCCTTGGAGGCATCGTGGTTCGGCGAATAGAGGATGTGCTTGACGAGGACGGAGCCCGGGGTGACGGGCTGGCCGCTGTTGTTCTCCAGCACCATGACCGAGACCTCGCGCTGCTGCGAGGCGGAGTCCACCACCTCGGCCAGCACCTGGGCCTGGATCAGGTCGCGGACCACGATGGAACTGTCCACCCGTTTGTAGGCGTCCATGTTGATGCCGGCATCAGTGAGCCGCTTCGTGTAGCCCGGGTCGACCTGCTCGGGGGCGATTTCGGTGAGGCGGCCGATCCGGAACGTCCCGTCGCTGCCCTTGATGACGTCCGTGTAGCCGGGCGCGGCGAGCGCGAAGATCGCGTCCACGAAGGCCGCGTCCTGCGATGTGCTCCCCTTGTTGATGAAGAGCAGGTCGCCGTTGCTGGCGGTGGCGGTGGCGTCGCCCGACGCCTTGACCACGTCCTCCCACGCCTTGCCGCCCTTGAGGTCGGCCAGCAGGCCGTCGGCCTTCTGCTGGGCCGCCGTCACCTGCGCGTCCGTTGCCGCCGACGCACCCGCGCTCAACTCGGGGACGATCGCGATCTGGAAGACGTGGCGGCTCTCGGAGGTGGTGGCGTCCTTCGTGATCTGGGCCTGGATCGCGGCATCGCCGGCCGTAACATTGCGCTTGGCGGCCAACTGCAGGAGGAGCTCCGTGTCGATCTCGTTCTCCAGCGCGACGCTGGCGACTTGCTGCGTCTGCTGGGTGATGTAGTCGATCACCTGCTGGCCCTGCGCGGCCGACATGTGGCCCGCTGTCACGCTCTCGCGGGTGCGCGACTCCGCGTCGCCGAGCCGAAATGTCTCGATCTTGACCCGGTCCGCGAGCTGGTCCTTGGTGATCGAGACGCCGTTCACCTTCGCGACCGGTGCCAGGTGCTCGCCGATCCAGGTGGCCGCCCCGGCTCCAACGAGGAGCAGGACGGCGACGGCCACGATCAGGCCGAAGCCAAGGTTGAAGTAGAGATTCCGGCGGGCGTCGGACTCGTGGCTGCTGCGGCGGCGCGTGGTTGGCTTCGTGGTGGGGCGGGCGCGGAATGTCATGGGTGGTTGGTGCTCACAGGTTTGGCGCGCGACGTGCGGCCGCGCGCGGCTTGGGGTCGGCGGCATCGTACCGCACCGGACGCAACTGCCCGCCGCGCCGGGCGCGCTCGGAGCCCGTCACCCGGCCGGCTGCGCCCACTCGCGGCGTCCGGCGAGGCTCTCGACGAGCGCCAGGTAGGCGACCGACTCCCGCTCCCAGGCGAGCTCTCGAACGCGAACGAGGCCACGAGCCACCCGTGCTTCCCGCGCCGTCGGCTCGTCCACGAGGGAAAGCACCGCGCCCGCCAGGTCGTCCGGGTCGCCGGCCGTGTACGTGGCGACCTCTCCGCCCGCGAAGGTCCGCTCGACCATCGGCAGGCGCGTCGCGACCACGGGCTTGGCCATCGCGAGGTACTCGTGGATCTTCGTCGAGAGCGAATAGTCGGTGAACGGGTTGCGACGCGTGGGCGCCAGCCCGACGTCGGCAGCAGCGAGCGCGGCGGGGACCGCCTCGACCGGTATCCGCCCGCGGAAGCGAACCGCGTCCGCGAGGCCGAGGTCGCGGGCGAGCTCGACGAGCGGAACCTCGTCGAAATCGCGGCCGTAGAGGTCGAGCGTCACGGCGAGCCCGGGGCGGCGAACGCGAAGGGCCACGAGCGCGCGAAGCGCGACGTCGAGCTCATACGTGGGGCTCAGGGCACCCGCATAGACGAGCCGCAGCGTCCCATCGGCCATGAAAGGCCGGGCCGGGTGCGCCCCCGGGTCGAACCGGGCGAGCGCCGGGCTGTTGCGCACGATCGTGAGCTTGGCCGGCGGCACGCCGCGCCGCAGCAGGCGCTCGCCGAGGGCGTCGTTGACGGTGATGACGGCATCCGCGATCGCGAGCGACGCCGACTCCTGGAGCTCGAGCGCTCGGTACGCGAGCGGGCCGGCGGCGCGTGGGAAGCGCACCCGGAAGAACTCGGGCATGGCCTCGTGGAGGTCGAGGAGGATCGGCACGCCGACCAGGCGGAGGGGCAGCGCCGCATAGACGAGGAAGTCCGGCAGCGTGTGAACCTGGACCAGAGCGAAGCGTCGGCGGCGGTGGTCGGCGGCGGCGGCGAGCATCGCCCGGACGAAGAAGTCCAGGTACTCGACGAAGTACGTGCCGAGCGAGGCGCCCTGGTGGCGCTGGACGTCGAGGCGCCGCACGTCGACGCCGGCGATGGTCTCGCGGGATCGGTCGCCCGGCCGCCGGAGCGCCAGGACGTCGACGGGGCGGCCGCTCGCGGCCACGGCCTCCGCCTCACGGCGGACGCGCGGGTCCTCCTCGTAGTAGGAGTGGGTGATCATGCAGACCGGCCGGGCGCCGGCACGGGCGGGCGGCGCGGCGCGGCGCGTCATGCGTTCCCTTCCGCCGGCGTGCCGCATGGTCCGCCGAGGTGATCGGCGAGCCACCGCGCGCCGCCGGGCGCGGGGTTGAGGCCGCCGGCGACGACCGCGGGCAGCGCCCCGAGATAGTCCAGGCCGTCGAGGCAGACAAGCGCGGCGCCCGCCGGGAGGTCGGCCCGCGCGGACTCGACGCCCGCCGTGGCACGCGCGACGAGCTGCCGCTCGCGCCAGGGCAGCCGCCAGGCCAGCTCGCGGGCGAGCGGGAGGCCGGCGCGTGCCAGGCGGGCCGGCACGACATGCCCGACCCCGAGGGAGTCGACGAGGCGACGCCGGGCGTCGAACCGGTCGCCCAGCGCGATCCTGCGGACCGAAGCGAGCCCACCCGGCATGGCCGCGGCACCCTCGGCGGTCACGAGGTGGATCCGCGCCCGGCCGTCGGGGTCCAGCCCGCCGAGGACGGCCGCCGCTCGATCGGGGTCGAGGCCCACGACGAACAACGGCGGCCTGCCCACGCTGCGCTGCTCGCGCGCCGCCTCCCCGCTCGGCGCATCCGGAGGACGGGCCCCGCCGCTGCGGGAGATATCTGGTCGGGCCCCGCCCGGACGGGGAGGGGAACCCGCGCCGGCTTCCGCCAGGACCTCGTCGTACAGGGCGGCGATCCGGGCCGCGACCACGGCCGCGCCGAACCGCTCGACCACGCTGGACCGGAGCATCGCCGGGTCGTAGGTATCGCGGCGGTCGAGGGTGCGAACGATGGCCCAGGCGAGTGCGGCCGCGTCACCGGCCGGCACGAGCGCGCCGAGCCGATCCGGCTCGGGCCCCAGGATCTCGGTCACGCCCCCGGAGTCGCAGGCCACGACCGGAAGCCCGGCCGCGAGCGCTTCCGCGGCCGCGACGCCGAACGTCTCGCGCGGGCTCGGGTGGACGAAGACGCTGGCGCGGGCCAGCGCCGCGGCGACGCCAGCCCGGTCCGCCTCGCCCTCGAATGCGACGGCGTCGGCGATCCCCATGCGGGCCGCCTCCGACCGCCAGCGTCCGGCGGTGGCCGGGTCGGGCGCGCCGCCCACGAGCCGCAGCGTGATCCCCGGGCGTTCCGCGCGGGCGCGGGCGACTGCCGCGAGCAGGACGCCGATCCCCTTGCTCGGACGCAGGCTGCCGACGAACACGAGCTCCTCGCTCCGGCGGCCCGAGGGAGGCGGACCTGCGAGCGCGTCGACGGCGACCACGTTCGGGATCACCACGAGCCGCTCGCCGATCCCGGGAACGGCTGCCCGCAGCTCCTCCGCGAGGGCACGACTCACGGCGATCACCCGCCGCGCGGCCGCGACGGCTTCCAGATAGGCCCGCCGCGTGATGGGCTCCGCGAGGAGGCGCCCCACGTAGCTGGCGTGCTCCGTGATGACGAGGGGGAGTCCCAGGCGGCCCGCCAGCACCGCGGCGGCCGCCCCGTCGGGCACGCCCGTGTGGGCATGGACGATGCGCCATGGAGGGGAGGGTCGATCGCCGAGAGAGCGTCGCAGCGCGGCTGTGCGCTCCGCGACGGGTTCGGCGGGCGGGCTCCCGCGCATCGCGCCTGCGACCGCGAGCCGGGCGGTTGGCACGGCGGGGATCCCGGCCGTCCCCGGCGTGAACGGGTCGAAGGCGGCCGCGCCGGCGTCGGCGATCCGCCCGAGTGCATCGGCCTCGCGCCGCCGCAGGCGCACGCTTCCCAGGCGCGGCGCTGGATCGAACGAGGCAACCCAGGGCGACACGCGGCCCGACTCTTCGAGGGCGCCCACCTGGTCGGCGACGAATCGCCCGGCCGACGGGGCATCCACGGCCGGATACCAGCTGGAGACGACGAGCACGTCGAGCCGAGCCGTCATCCGGGTCCCCGGTCACACACGGTGGGACTCTAGCATCGGGCCCGGGCGTCCGGACTCACCAGGCCGCGCCGGTGACACGCCCGTACAGTGCCAGCAGCACCTCGAGCTGCGCCTCCCATGCGTACCGCTCATGGGCGGCACGAAGGATCCGGGCACGCAGGCCCGCCCGTCCCGGTTCGTCGAGGGCGAGCAGGTCGCGGACCGCCGCCGCGACCGCGGCGGGATCGGTCGGGTCGCACACGCGACCCAGCGGGCCGTCCGGGTCGTCGACCACGATCCGCCGCCGTTCCACGAAGTCGCTCGAGACCACGGGGACGCCGGCCGCGAGGGCCTCGAAGAGCTTGTTGGGCGTCGAGAGCCGCTCGTTCAGCGTCGCCGGCTGGTTCACCATCACCGCGACGTCCGCGGAGGCCACCCAGGCGAGCACGTCGCGCGGCGCGACGGCGGGCAGGACGTGGACGCGGCCCGCCAGGCCAGGCTCCGCCGCCCGCCTGGCGAACGAATCGCGCAGCGGTCCAAAGCCCATCAACACGACCACCGCGTCATGCGGCAGGGCGGGCGCCGCGGCGAGGAGGACCTCGATCCCGCGGTCGGCCACGAGGCCGCCGTGATAGAGGACGACGCGGGCACCCGGGGACAGCGAGAGCCGGGCGTGGAAGCGCCGCTCCGGCGCTTCGGGCGGAGTCCAGCGCGGCGGGCAGTTCATCACGACGACCGGCCGCGCGACGCCGAGGCGACTCGCGAGGACGTCGGCGAGCGCCGCGTTGACGGTGACGACCGCGGCCGCCCGTCGCACCCAGGCGCGCTCGCGGGCCAGCGCGACCCGCCGCGCCAGGCCGGGCAACCGGGCCATCGACCGCGCATCCGCGTACAGGTCGCGCGCGTCGTAGATCGCCGGCGCTCCGGCCCGCCCCGCCAGGTCGAGGGCCACGGGAAGGCCCATGTACGCCATGGCGTGATACAGGTCGGCGCCGGCGTCGACGGCCCGCGCGGCCCGCGCGTGACCGCGCGTCGCCAGAGCCCGGTCGAGGACCCGAACGGGTCCCGGGAGCCTCCGCTCGGCGGCGCGGCCGACGCGAAGGATCCGGTAGCCGTCGAGCTCCTCGGCCGCCGGCAGGCCCGCACCGGCCCGGGACAGGACCGTCACCGCGTGGCCTCGCGCGGCCACGCTCGCGGCGATCCGACGCGTCCGCGAGTCGTGCTCGCCCGTCGTGGGGACAACGATCGCGAGGCGCTGCGCGCGGCGCGGGCCGCTCATCCGGCGGCGGCGACCGGCCCGCCGGGATGTTCGAGCGAGGCGTACAGCTCGAGGAGGACGGCGGCGTCCTGCTCCCAGACATAGCGGGCGTGCGCCGCGCGGAGGCAGCGGGCCCGCAGGTCCGCCCGGGCGGCGGGGGCCAGCGTGAGAACGCCGCGGATCGCGGCGGCGATCGCCCGTGGATCGGCCGGGTCGCAGACGGCGCCGAGGGGACCATCCGGGTCGCCCATGACGATCCCACGCATCGCGGCGAAGTCGCTGGCGACGACCGGCACGCCCGCGCCGAGGCACTCGAACAGCTTGTTCGGCGTCGAGAGCCGATGGTTGAGCGTCGAGGGCTGGATCGGCATCGCGCCAACATCCGCCCCGGCGATCCAGGCCGGGAGCTCGAACGGCGGGACGGCGTCCACGAGATGGAGACGTCCGCCGAGGGTGGGATCGGAGGCCATCGCGGCGACCGTGCCACGCATCGGCCCCATTCCCAGGACGACCACGTGGACGCCGTCGAGATCCGGCTCGCGCAGGGCGGCCGCGAGCTGCTCGATTCCGCGGTGCGGGGCGAGCGCACCGTGGTACAGCACGACCGGCTCTTCCGGCCCAACCCCGGTGGCCGCCCGGAGCAGTTGCGGGCGGGTCGCGGGCGGCGTCCAGCGGGGCGGGCAGTTGCGGACCACGACGACGCGGCCGATGCCCAGCACGCGGCCGAGGTTCGCGGCGAGCTGGTCGTTGACCGTGACGAGCGCGGCCGCCTCCTGGGCGAGCGAGCGCTCGCGCCGGCGCAGGCCGCGTTTCGCCCACGCCGGCCGCTCGGCATTGGCGCCGGCCTCCACGAAGATCTCGTGGCTGTCGTAGATGACGACACCGCGCTCGCGCGCCCGCGCGGCGACCGCTGCGGGGAGGGCGCGCAGGTCGTGCGCGTGGAAGACATCGCCGGCCGGCGCGGCCGCCAGCGCTCCGGCCGTCCACGGCATCACGCCGAACCGCCACTGGAGCCGCCACTCGAGCCCGCTCCAGGCCGTGCGGAGGGGCCGGATGGTCCGCGTGAGGCGCTGCAGGACCAGGAGCGCGGCGGCCGCCAGGGCCGCTGGGACTGCCAGCAGGATGGCGACGAGGACGGCGCCCGCCGCGGCAACCCACCCGCGCGGTGGCCGCCGGAGGGCGGCACCGAACGCGGCGACGGCCTCGTGGAGGGCCGTTCGCGGCCGGCGGCCCAGGAGGAGCCAGCGGAGGATGCCGGCGGCGACGGGGACCCGGACGATCCTGAACCCGTCCCGGGACTCCTCGTCGCCACGGGCGGCGTACGGGTCCGTGGTGCGCGCGACGATCGTGACCGCGTGCCCGGCCGCGGCGAGCGTCGCCGCCTCGCGGAGCACACGCGCGTCGGTGCGGCAGTCGTTCAGGACGAACATGACGACGCGGCTCATGCGGCCCCGCCCGCACCGCCCGGGACCCGCTCGAGGACGCCCTCGGCCACGGAGCTCGCGATGACACGCCAGTCGTACGTGCGCTCCGCGGCCGCCCGTCCGTTCGCACCCAGCCTGGCCGCCAGGGCGCCGTCGAGGAGCAGAAGCCGGATTGCCTCCGCGAGGTCGTCGGCCGAGTCGCCCCCGGCGACGAGGCCCGCCTCGCACGCCTCCACGATCCGGCGGGTCTCCGTGCGTGGCGTGATCACGACCGGACGGCCCGACGCCATGGAATCCAGGAGCTTCACCGGTACCGCGACGTCGAAGTACGCGTTCGCGGGGTGCGGGACGACCAGGACCGTGGCGCGGCCCAGCTCGTCCGCGAGGCGCTCGTACGGCGCGGCGCCGATCTCGATCCACGCCGCGTCGCCGCAGGCGGCCCGAAGCTCGGCCACGTACGCCTCGCCCTCCGGGCTGCCCGCGGCGAGCCACAGGAACAGCCGAAGGTCGGGGAGCTCCGCGCGCAGACCGCGGGCCGCCTCCACGAGCAGCTCGATGCCGCGCCCCGGCGCCGCACCGGAGACGAAGCCGACCGCCGGCCGTTCGGGGAAGGGGCGCGGCGTCACGCGCTTCGTGTCGGTCCCGTTCGGCGCGACCAGCCGACGGGCCGGATCGATGCGGGCGAGATCGGCGAACGATGCGGACGGGACGACGAGCACCCGGAAGGCCTCGAGGTTGCGGGCGACACGGTCGGCCAGGGCCGCGGCGGCCTGCGGAGCGTGCGGATGGCCAAGC